>DBDD01000231.1:0-11171 GCA_002293365.1 Christensenella sp. UBA941
GTTTTTAGAGGGACTCAATTGTGTTGCGGGGCTAAGCCCCGCAACACAATAAAAACATTATAACCGCATGGGCTTCGCCCTTGCGGTTATAATGCGAAAAAACGCAACGTATTTGTTTAGAACGCGCAGCGCACCATTTCTCTTCGAATATCCGCGAGCGTTTTCGCGCCCGTGAGCAGCATAGCCTGGCGTAGGTTTTCGCCTACCGATACGGCGTAGTTCTTTACGCCCTCCACGCCGCCGCCATAAGCCGCGACGGCGAAAGGCCGCCCGATTAGTACAGCGTCCGCTCCGAGCGCCATCGCTTTAAAGACGTCTTCGCCCGAACGGAATCCGCCATCGACAATTATCGTTATTTTGCCGCGAACGTTATTCGCGATTTCTTCCAGAACTTCGATCGGCGCGGGCAAACTTGGCGATAACCTTCCTCCATGCGATGAGACGACTATGCCCTTCGCACCGGCGTCTATAGCCGCCTTAGCGGCGCGCGGCGTCATAACGCCCTTGAGTATCAACGGCAGCGGGCATTTTTGAACCAACTGCGCGAGCTCCTTTTCGGAACGGCGGATAAAAGGCCCGCCTCCGGGTATGAGGCCAACGCAGTCGATATCCATAGCCAGGGCTGGAGCGCCCGCATCTACGGCTAGCTCGATACAACGGAATACGGCGTCGTCCGGAAAGCTCTTCATTGTCGGTATGCCAAGGCCGCCGAGCTGTTTGATCACGGCTACAGGCTTTTCATACACTTCTAGCATAGGTCCGCCGCCTGTAAAAGCCAAGATTCCCGCTTCCGCGCCGCCGGAAATAAGAACCTCGGCGTATGTCGTATCGTCGAGCTTCGGACCGTAAACGCGCTGTGGCAAGCCGATTGGAGCGATGAAGAACGGATATGCAAACGTCTTACCAAACATAATAAACGAGGTGTCCGGCTTGATGTTTTCATTTACGACGTCCATATTTATGCAAATATCGTGTACCTTATCGAAGCTGCGAATAGCGTTTTCGCCGTTCCCCGCGCCTCCGGGGCCGGGGGCTACTCTTCCGCGGCAGGTTCGACAATCGCAAACGGGGCAAGCGCTGCATAAAACCATGTTTTCTTTTGCGGCCTTACGAATCTCTTCAGTTAACATAGCGGGCTCCTTTATAAAATAGTATCAGGTATGCTTCCACAAACACAGAATTGGCTGTTTTACCCTAAATACTCATGCGTTAGCTTGCCTAGTATCTCCACGCCGCGCACTATCTGCTCGTCCGTCGGGGTGGAGTAATTCAGCCTGAAGCCGTTGTTAGGCCTGGATTGATCCACGACGAACGCTACGCCCGGTATCGTCGCGACGCCGCGGCGTATGCCCTCCTCTACAAACGGAGTCGAGTCCATCCCCTCCGGCAAGAAAGCCATAACGAACAAGCCGCCTTCAGGCTTGTTGAACACAACACCCTTATGGAAGCGTTTTTTCATTTCACCGAGCATCAGCGCAGCTTTTTTGCCGTATAGCTCGCAGGTCTGTGCAATATGCCCTTTATAGTCGCGCGTCGTCATGTATTCATGGCAGATATGCTGGAACAGTACCGTGGAGTGTACGTCCGTGCATTGCTTTGCGACGGTCATGCGCGGTATTAGCGCCCTATTGAATACTATGAAGCCGAGACGAAACGCCGGGGCCATCGTCTTTGAAAAGCTGCCGGCGTAGACGACGCGCCCATCGGTATCGAGCGTTTTTATCGCGGGGATGGGATTGCCCGCAAAGCGGATTTCACCATAGGGATTATCCTCAAGTATCATAACGCCATATTGTCTTGCAAGCTTGTAGATGGCCTTGCGCTTTTCAGCGGAGGTGGTATAGCCTGTTGGGTTCTGGAAGTTCGGTATTATATACAGCAGCTTCGCGTCCGGGTTGGCCTTTAGCGCCGCCTCAAGCTTGTCAATATCCATACCGTCCGGCCGCATAGGTACGCCTACAAGCTTCGCGTTATAGGAGCGAAACGTATTCATGCAGCCGATAAACGAAGGCTCCTCCGTGATTATTACGTCCGCCTCGTTCAAAAACACCTTCGCCGTCAGGTCGGCCGCCTGCTGCCCTCCGGATACGATAAATAGCTCATTATCCGTGAAATCGAAGCCCTCGTTTTTCGTCAAATGCGCCTTCATGGTTTCACGCAGCGGGTCGTACCCCTCGGAAAGCCCGTATTGCAGCATGCCTATCGGGTTCTTTTCGAAAGCTTCGGAGGTTATGCGCGCAATATCTTCGACGGGGAAAGTCTCCGCCGACGGGTTGCCGCCGCCGAAGGAGATGATATTCGGGTCTTTCATAAGCTTGAAAAGCTCGCGGATGATGGAGCCTTTTACGCCTTGGAGCCGGTCGGAGATAATATATTCCATGGATAGAACTCCTTTTTTGATTTCAATATATAGGCGGTTTATACTTGTGTCAAGCAACAGAGTGCTCTTTTTTCAATAGTTGACTTCTATTCAACAATGGTTTAGTATAAGTCATGCTAAAGTTGACAATACTGTTGGAATAAGTTTAGTAAAGGGATGATCACATGGTAAAACAGAGAGGCCTAGTAATAAGAGAAGAAATTGAAAGGCAAATCAATTATTCCGGTAAAATTGACGCGCAGCAAATTGCCGCCAAGTTTGGCATTAGCACGCAAGCGATATATAAACATGTGAAACTACTAATCGAAAATGCAATAATCAGTCGTGAAAAAAACGGCAAGCAATTCAAGTATGAGCTATTGCCTATCGAAAGTATAGTAAAAAGCTACTCGATAGATAGTTTAAAGGGCGATAACGGCATGACCAAGGAGGACATCGTTATTGCTCAGGATTTTAAAGCTCACATCACACCTTATCTATCGAATCAAGCTTTTCGAAATTATTACTATGTTTTTACTGAAATTCTAAATAACGCCATTGACCATTCAGAAGGAACCGAGGTGAAAATCACTTGTGAAATTAATGATTTTTCTATAAAGACCGATATCGAGGATAAAGGCGTCGGCATATTCCAAAAGATTCAGAATTCCCTTGGCTTGAGTGATAAAAAGCACGCTTTTCTGGAGTTGGCGAAGGGCAAATTCACGACGGACGCTCAAAGGCATACGAGCCAAGGAATCTTCTTTTCATCAAAAATATCGGATGGTTTTTTTATCGAATCCGATGATATTTTATTCGCTGCTCAAGAGGGAGACGATGACCGGCAATATCTGTCTGATTTTAAGTCCATTGGAAATGGAACAACCGTCTCTTTCCATATTGAGAGAAACACGGCCATTATAGATTCTGATGTATTCCAAAAGTACTCCGTTAATCCCGACGCCGATAGCTTTGATAAAACCATTATTCCTGTATATCTGCTTGAGTACGAAGAAAGCAACCCGTTATACGTATCACGATCACAAGCAAAAAGACTGTTGATGCGCATAGAAACATTCCGCTCAGTGCTCTTAGACTTTGAAAACGTCCCCGATATTGGTCAGGGCTTTGCCGATGAGATATTCAGGGTTTTCGCCAATGCGCATCCCGAATGCAAAATAGTACCTTACAATACTACCAAAGCCGTCGAAGCCATGATTCGCCGCGTAAAGAATTAATTAAGCAAGCGATGATTAATGCGAATTTCTGTAGGGGCGAACAGTATTCGCCAGCTATCGCATGGTCTTCTGTAATTCTCGGGCGAACAGTATTCGCCCGCTATCGCATGGTCTTCTGTAATTCTCGGGCGAACACAGTACTCCCCTACATCCTCAGCGCGCCTTTCGGGCACGCGCGCAAGCATTCGCCGCACACTATGCACTCCGTCGCGTTTTTGCGGCTGCGGCGGTTGTCGAGCATATCCACGTCCATTGGGCAGGCAGAAAGGCATTTCTTGCAATTCACGCATTTTTCTTCGGACTTCTTAACGCGCAGCAGTGAAAAATAGCTCATCGGCTTTAAAAATACCGTGATCGGGCAGAAATACTTGCAAAACGCGCGATTATCTCGAAAGCGATACGCAAGAAATATCCCAACGCCGTAATAGACTACATTGCCGGCAATAAAAACGATATACATCGCGCGCGCGAGTCCGGCTTCGTCGAAGATCAAGGCCCCCGCAATGAACAGCAGCAACGTCAAAGCGAAAACGGCGTAGCGCAAAAGCCCCAGCCTTGGCTTGCGCCCATGCTCCGGCGTTTTAAACGGCAGAAAGTCTAACACCATCGCCGTCCAGCAAGCGTAACCGCACCAGCCGCGCCCAAAGAACAGCGGTCCGGCGATTTTTGCGACGGCGTAGTGGATGACGGCCGCCTGGAATACGCCGAGATATAAATAGTAGAAAAAGCCGGACAATTGCATGTTCTCACCGGCGAGAAACCCTAGCCCCACGAGCATATAGAGGCCGACACCAAGCTGCGTTACCCGGCGGGCGTGCTTGTATCCGCGGCCAAATAGATAGAACCCAAGCGCGACCATAGCCCCGATATATAAGAAATTGAACAGAAAGAAAATATAGCCTGATGAAAGCCAAAGCGTAAGCGCAATGGCCGTGAACAGCGCTAATATTCCAAAAGGAATTGCATTTTTCTTCATTTTGCCGCCTCTTTTCTTGCGTATGGGCGCGCCCGGATTGTCTTCAAAACGCCGTTCTTCTTCGCCATCGATCTAAAGCCCCAATTCGCAGCCAAATTGTATAAAAAGCGTGGAAACGCCGGCGCTGCAAATACGTCCGGCCCGCTTGAACCGCCGTGAATAGCTCCGGCCATTTCACTTAGCGCTTTGTATACGACGGACGCCGGCCCCTTGCTCCAATCGTCGCCAAAGGATGAAAGCATCCCGCCATGGCCGATACCCAAGCCATAGCCCCATGGAAGTCCGGATTCTTCGGCGAAATGCCGCGCCATGTTCAGCACAAGCGCAGTCTGTTCCTGCTCGTATAAGCCGCAATTGACAATCGCGTACACGCGGGGCTTCGAGGCAGCGCCTTTGGCGGCCTCTTTCAGCCGCGTCAGTACTTCAATCAGCGGCATAGGGAACGAATCCACGTATAACGGGAATACAATTAACAGAACATCGGCGTCCAGCAGCGCAAAGGCATCTTCTTTCGCCGTAGAATTTATCAGTTTTATGGCATGACGGGCTTCTGTTTTGACGCCCAGCAGCTTCTCTATTTGCCCGATTATGCGCCCTGATAGCGAATCTTTAATATTCGGGCTGCCGTTAATAGCCGTTATTTTCATACTCTTGCCTCCAGTACGCTCATAAGGGCTTGCTCATTTTGTGCAAGTTCTTCAATATTGCCGACGCTAAGCGCTAAATATCTCTCCGGACGCATGTTCAAGGCGTTACGCCGCGCCAGGCGTTTAAATGTTTCCCGCTGAGCTGTCTCTCCGCCATACCCTACTGCGACCCATACTGGAAAACGCTCGTAGCGCATTGGGTGGTGTACTTCGCCTTCGTAGACCTCCATAAAAGGCAGGACGTTTTGGACGGAGCGGTCGAGAAACGCCTTGATATCCGCGGAAAAGCCGCCGAACGTGATTTCTGTTAGCAGAACGACAGCGTGCGCGCGCATCACTTGACGCGCGATTTCGTTGATCCCGTCGCTTTTCACGGCGCATTCCCCGGGCGTTTTGAGCCAACATGTGAAACAGCCCGTACATGGCGCCGTTTGTTCGCTGTTCAGCGTGAACGCCAATACGCCGTACCCCGCCCGCGAGAGCATGGCTTCAAATGCGCCTCCAAGACCGTTTTCATCGCACTTGCGGTCGCGCAATAATAATATTTGCACTTGCGTTAACCTCCTTTTATTCGGTCGCGGGCGATTCATGAATCGCCCCTAAAGCCTCAATTTTATCGATACAATCCTGCGCCCATTTTGCTGTCGTTTTCGTCTGCACGACGCCGTATTCCAGCGTCATCTCCCAATATAGGCGCTTATGTTCGCCTTCCGCGACCATCGCCGCATAGCAGCCTATGTTTTCCATAATGTGCGCGGGGTAGGCTTCGATGGCGGCTAGGCACCGATCCCTAACGGATTTGAGCATTTCGAGCGTAGCCTCTCTGTCGTCAGCTCCGAAGAATACGCGCATTAAAAGCGCCTCGTGGGGGTAATCGAACGGCGGGGTACGTTCACTCAGCCAGCGGCCATACTCGCCGCGCCCGCGTTCGGTAATTTCGTATATGCGCTTATTCGGGCGCTTATCCTGCACGACGCTTCGTGACTTGACCCAGCCCTTTTTTTCCATACGTCCAAGCTCGCGATAGATTTGGCTCGACTGCGCGTGCCAAAAGTTGTTTAACGAATCCTCGAAAATCTTCGTCAAGTCGTAACCCGTCGCGTCGATATAGCTCAACAGGCCCAATAATCCATAAGGGAGCGACAAATGCATCACCTCGTCATATATTATACTAGTATAATATATGACTGATTGCATATTGTCAATAATCTTATTGCTTGTTACCATTAAAATATATTTATTGCAATTATACGTATCCCGGAGGAACCCGAATTGGAGCCCATTCGCCTTTCGGTACGGACAATTACGGAATTTGTGCTTCGATGCGGAGATATCGAAAGCCGTTTTGTCGACCCGAATACGATGTGGCAAGGCGGTAGATCCCATAGAAAGCTACAGGCGGAGATGGGGCCGGATTATCAAAAAGAAGTCAAGCTAACCTTGCATACTGAAGTAGACGGCATCTCAATCCAATTGAACGGACGGGCGGACGGCGTTATCTATCTGGACGATCGTCTGCTCGTGGACGAGATAAAAACGACGACCATGCCGCTCGAAAAGCTGTTTGAACAAAAGGAACTGCACATCGGGCAAGCCGTCTGCTATGCGCACATGCTGCTCCAAACGCTTGCCTCTCCGCCCAGAGCCGTCACAATACAGCTTACTTACTATCAATTAAATACGGAAGATAAGATTATCCATCAATTCGAGTATACATCCGGCGAAATTGCCGAGTATTTCGGCTCGCTAATGGCGCGCTACGCCGTTTGGCTCCGGTTCGAGCGGGATTGGCGGCAAACTAGAGACGCATCCATACAAGAAACGGGCTTCCCGTATCCCGCCTACAGGAAGGGGCAGCGAGAGATGGCCGTGGCCGTATACCGAACAATTGAACGCGAAAAAAAGCTCTACGCGCAAGCTCCGACGGGAATCGGCAAAACGCTTTCGACGCTGTTTCCTTCCATAAAAGCGCTTGGCGAAAGCCTCGGAGATAAAATATTCTACCTTACGGCAAAGGTCGTCACGCGCACCGTCGCGATGGAATGCGCGTCCTTACTCGGCGCGAACGGGCTTCGCCTAAAAAGCGTTACGCTGCGCGCCAAAGAAAAGATATGCTTTTGCAAGGAAGTCAGATGTTCGCCCGAGCATTGCGAATACGCCAAGGGGCATTATGATCGCATCAATGATGCGCTTTTAGAGCTTTTGAACCGCGAGGATCTAATTACGCCGGCGCATATCGAGGAAGCCGCGCGCGAACACCGCGTATGCCCGTTTGAAATGGCGCTCGACCTGACTTTATGGGCGGATCTGATCATTTGCGACTACAACCACGTCTTCGATCCGATGGCGTCGCTAAAGCGCTTCTTCGGCGACGACGAGGCGCAGGGGGAGTATATATTCCTTGTGGATGAAGCGCATAATCTGCCGGATCGCGTGAGGGACATGTATTCCGCCGACATCCGGCGTACGGAGTTCAGCCGGGCGCAGCGCGGGCTGCGCGGGAGAAGCTCCGCTGCGAAGAGGCTTAGAAAAGCGCTTGCGAATATCGTATTGTGCTTTGCCGTCCTCCACGAGGGGATGGAAGGCGACTGCCGGGTGGACGAAGCGCCGCTGCCCGGGCTAATCGCCTCGGCAAACGAGTTCATGATCGCCGCGCCCGATTGGCTCGCGCGCGAGCAGGCGAATCCAATGCAAAAAAGCATACTCGAGTTGTATTTTAACGTAATGGCATTTGCCGCTGTCGCGGAAAATTACGACGACCGCTACGCCACTATTGTCGAGCGGGAAAACTCCGATACCGTTTATACCCTCTTTTGCGTCGATCCGTCCGCGATAGCCGCTAAGCGCCTCGGCCTCGGCCGGGCGTGCGTACTATTTTCCGCGACGCTGACTCCGCTGCCTTACTACCGCGATATCCTGGGCGGAACGGACGAGGATTATCTTATCTCGCTGCCGTCGCCATTCGCCCCGGAGCGCCTCCTGCTCTTAGCTCACCGCGGAATTTCCACTAAATACCGGCATCGCGAAAGGAGCGCGGTTTCCGTCGCCGAAGCCGTCGCGCTCACAATCGGCGCGGCAAAAGGCAATTACATCGTCTACTTTCCGTCCTACGCCTATATGAAGCAGGTGTACGAGATTTTTACGCGCCTGCTGCCGGATGTTTCAACGCTCGTACAGGACAGCGCGATGACTGAAGACGACCGGGCGCGGTTTCTTTCGCGCTTCGCCGCGGATAATCCGGACACGCTGGTCGGCTTTTGCGTGCTCGGCGGCAGCTTTTCCGAAGGGATCGACTTAAAGGGCGAAAGGCTTATCGGCGCGGTCGTCGTGGGCGTCGGGCTTCCGGAAATAAACCTGCGCTCGGATCTAATCCGCGATTATTACGACCGCGTCCGCGAGCCCGGCAGTGAATATAGGCATAGCCACGGATTCGAATATGCCTACGTATTCCCGGGTATGAACAAGATTTTACAGGCGGCAGGCCGCGTCATTCGGTCTGATGAAGATTCCGGCATTGTTCTGCTTATCGACAGCCGGTTCGGTACTCCCGAATACCGCCGGCTATATCCGGCGCATTGGGCGTCTTCTATACGATATATCAAAAATCAAAATGAATGGTCGACGTTATTAGCCGAGCGTTTCACAAAAAAATAGTGGTCGTTTTTGTCGATACGGCATATAATTAATCTAACGCTTTATCTGACATGCTATTTTATATTAATATACTAACCATACGCGTTATAAACTATTCTCGTACAGGCGGGTACTGAAAATGGAGGTTGGCCGCAATGGCAATCGTTCGAAAATTCAACGCCCTTCTTATTGCTTTGGCTTTAGCTTTTTGTCTAATCCAAATACTCCCACAAGAAGCGAGAGCCCTTGCCGAAGGCCTTACCGTGACAGTCACGCGGAATCAGACGCTTAAGGACGCATTAGCTCACGCGCGATATCTAACAAAAAAAGGCTTTGTAAAAATTACGGCGCTGACGATCGTTACCGATCCGGACGTGGCGCTTACCGGAGAGGATTTTTCTTTCATTATCGAAAATTTAAGCGAATTAACCGCGCTAGATATCTCTGCGGCCGCGCTTACGGCCGGCGGGATACCGCCCTCTGCGCTAAGAGGCTGCGAAACGCTAAAAAGCATCAAACTGCCAAGCAGCTTGGTATCCATAGGTTCCCGTGCGTTTGACGGCTGCGCGAAGCTCCGGGAAATAACCTTGCCCGAAGGCTTAAAAACGATCGGTGAGAGGGCTTTTGCCGGCTGCGCAGCCATCACGGAAATCTATATCCCGAAAAGCGTGACGCTGATCGGCGAGATGGCGTTTCGCGGCTGTAAAAACCTAGCAAGCGTTTCAGTAGAAGACGAAAACACCGGCTACCAATCGGTAAACGGCGTTTTATATACGCGCGACAGTATCGAATTGCATACCTACCCGCCGGGCAAGAAGGGCGCTATTAGCGTCTTGCCCGGCACGAAAGCTATTCCTCCATACGCCTTCGCCGATTGCGGCCCGAATTTGACGGGGATAACGTTGCCGGAAGGCTTAGAAACGATAGGCGAGTATGCGTTTAGCGGATGCACGCAACTCAGCCGCATCACGATTCCCGAAGGCGTGGGCAGTATCGAATACGCGTTTAGCGGATGTTCCTCGCTGGAGAGCGTGACGCTGCCCAAAAGCCTGTATTTCATCGGGTGGGAAACCTTTTCCGGCTGTAAATCGCTAAAAGAAATCACTTTTGCCGGGCCGATCGAGCGAATCGGTCCACTCGCATTTGAAAAGTGTACATCGCTCACCGACGTCCATTTCAAGACCTATTTCCCCTCGTCTAAGATCAGAAGCGACGCGTTTAAGGGGTGTTCAAAACTAAAGACCATACACGTCCCCGCTGGAACCGCCGCCAATTTCCGGCCGCAGCTTCGAGGAAAGATCGGTTCCGCGCGCATCGTCGAGGAGGAGTAATATTATTCTTCTACTCGTAGCTGGCGACCAGCTCGATTTCTACCAAGGCGCTCTTGGGCAGCTCCTTGACGGCAAAAGTCGCGCGCGCGGGTAATACTTCTCCATTGAAATATTCGGCGTATATGCCGTTTAATACGGCGAAATCCCCCATATCCGCGAGCAGCACCGTCGTCTTAACGACGTTATTAAAGCCTAGCCCTTCGCTTTCAAGGATCGCCAAAAGGTTTTTAAAAACTCGATGCGCTTGCTCCGCAATGCCGCATTCGACCATCGCGCCGGTCTCGGGCACGAGCGGCGTCTGCCCCGAAACGAACAGCAAGCTGCCCGTGCGTACCGCCTGGGAATACGGCCCTATCGCGGCGGGGGCGTTGTTTGTATGTATTCTTTTATTCATCTTCTACACCCTTTCAGATTCATTTAAAAAAGATTTGTTACTATGCGAAAATTCGCAAACCGCGGCAAGATTTGCGAATCTGAGAGTCCTTTAGGACTATTTGGAGCTGCTATCCGGATTTGAACCGGAGACCTCGTCCTTACCAAGGACGCGCTCTACCTCCTGAGCTATAGCAGCATATTTTTAGGGGGATCAATCCCCCTATGGCCTGAACTAACAGGTTTTACGCAAGTGAGATTATACAACAGCCGCAAGAATATTACAAGCACAAATTTTCTCCGGCTGCAGCGGTCCGTGGCCGTCTGCCATTCAAAACGCATATATCTTGTATTCCGCATTGGGCTTCGCCCAATGCGGAATACATAACATTAACACTGTTGCGCGGCTACGCCGCGCAACAGTGTTCGATTTAAAGACATTTTGTCTGTCTAGGGCAGCATGGCAAAGCCGTCTTGCGCGAAGACTTTGTAAACGTCGAGCAAGAGGCGCACGCCGTCGCCGACTTTGCCTATGCCCTTTATATACTCGTTGTTGGCTCCATAACCGGTCTTTGGCGGTAAAACCGTGTTTTCGTCGGAAATATCCACGACCTC
>DBDD01000231.1:11208-18534 GCA_002293365.1 Christensenella sp. UBA941
TATTCCTGCGGCTCGCAGTTGAAGCGCAGACGGATGTCCATAATCGGAATAGACGTACCGCGCAGGTTCAAAATGCCCTTCATGTAGTGCGGCAAATGCGGCACGGGCGTTATGGACTGGATACCGATGATTTCGATTACATACTGGATCTCGATGCCATATATATCGTCCCGAACCAAAAAGGTAAGGAACTTGCCATGCATCGTATCTTCGGCCTTGATTCCGTCGATGAGGGAATTCGCTTCGTTGCCGTTCATTGCACTCCTCCAATATTAGGGCTTCTGTATATNNACACGCTTCTTAATAATATAACAAATATCACAAAATTTCTCAATAGAGTTTGCAGTTAAAACAAAAATATTACATTTATTCGCGTTCAAGCAATGCCTTACAGAACGCTTCAGGGTCGAATTCCTGAAGATCGTCCAGACCTTCGCCTACGCCCACAAAGCGGACGGGCAACCCAAGCTCGGATTTAATAGCGACGATGATACCGCCCTTCGCCGTTCCGTCAAGCTTTGTCAATATGATGCCTGACAGCGGCACGGACTCGGCAAAAGCGCGCGCCTGTGCGATACCGTTTTGGCCCGTCGTAGCGTCGAGTACAAGCAACGTCTCCTTTACGGCGTCCGGATACTCGCGCGCCAATACGCGGCCCATCTTTTCGAGCTCCATCATTAAATTGCGCTTATTGTGGAGCCGCCCAGCCGTATCACATATTAATAGGCCGATGTTTTTTGCCTTTGCGGATTGCGTCGCGTCGAATACTACCGCCGCAGGATCCGCCCCCTCGCCGTGCTTTACTATTGGCACGCCCGCGCGTTGCGCCCAAACGGAAAGCTGTTCCGCCGCCGCCGCGCGGAAAGTATCCGCCGCGGCCAAAAGTACACCGCGCCCCCGTTGGCTGTAATAATGAGCCAGCTTACCTATCGCCGTAGTCTTTCCGACGCCGTTCACGCCGACGATCATGATCGCGGCCGTTTGATTTTCCGCTAAAAACGCCGTTTCGGGGCGCATGCGCTCCGCCAGAATCGAACACAGCGCCTCACGCGCGGCGTCTTGGCTATCGTCCTTTTTAAGCGCGGCCTTCAGCTCTTCGATTATGCTTTCAGATGCAGCGATGCCGACGTCCGCCATAATAAGCGCCTCTTCCAGCTCTTCAAAAAAATCGTCGCCCAGCGGCCTCGAAAAGAGCGCGCCCAAGCGCGACGTTACGCGCGTTTTTTGAAGACCCGCCTTGAGCTTTGAAAATATGCTTTGTTTTTGTTCCATGTTCATTCCTGTCCTGTCATGTTATCTTCTATACTGCCTCGTCAACCAATTGTACGCTGATTAGCCGCGATACGCCTTTTTCTTCCATCGTAACGCCGTATAGCGAATCGCTTACGACCATGCTGCCCTTGCGGTGCGTGATGAGAATAAACTGCGTTTTATCGGCATAATCTCGCAAGAAACGCGCAAAGGTGTCCACGTTGGCTTCATCGAGCGACGATTCGATTTCGTCGAGCACGCAGAACGGCGTGGGCTTAAGCTTGAGCATAGCGAATAGCAAAGCTATGGCCGTAAGCGCGCGCTCCCCGCCGGATAAAAGCGAGAGCAATTGCAGCTTTTTGCCCGGCGGCTGCGCGTTTATTATAATGTTGCTGCCCAAAACGTCGTTTTCGTCGGAAAGCTTAAGCTCCGCCTTTCCACCGCCGAATAGGCTGGAGAACACCTCGGCGAAGTTCTTGTTGATCAAGGCGAATTGCTCTTTGAATACGACAGCGATCGTGTTCAAAAGCTCCGATATCAGGCGGCGGAGGTCGTCGCCAGCCTTGTTCAGATCGTCCCGCTGAACGAGTAACGAATCCAAGCGCGCCGTAAGGTTTTTATAGTCTTCTATCGCGCCGACATGTACGTCCCCAAGGTCGCGAATCTGTTGGCGCAATTGGGCGACGCGCTCCTGCGCGCCCGCAAGCTTGATCCCGTCGCGTTTATAGGCCAGCGCGCCTTCGTAGGTTAGCTCGTATTCCTCCCAAATATGCTTTTGCAATGCCGAGCGTTCGAGCTCGTGGCGGTTTTGCAGCAACTCCACGCGATGCTGTCGCTCCGTGATATCGAGAATAGCGGAGTTAATGCTTTCGCGCTGCCCTATAAGGGCCTCCGCCTCGCGGCGCAGCTCGCCGACTTCCGCTAAAAGAGCGTCGTGAGCAACCCTCTTGGCGGTTTCTTTTGCTCCATCCATCTCGATAAGCTTTATCAGCGCTTCGATTTGAACTCCCAAGGCAGCTTCGGCGTTTATCGCGTTTTCAAGTTCGCCGCGCCTGCGTAGCAGCAGAGCGCCAAGCCGCTCGCGTTCCGTCTCTTTTTTTACCAAGCCGCTTTTGTAGGCGCTGTGCTCTTTATTTAGCTCCGCCAGCGATACCTTTTGGGAAGTAATCGTTTCAAACAAGGCTTCGCGCCGCGATTTCAGCTCGGCAATCGCCTCTTGAATTTCGCCGACGTCGCGCGCTCCGGATAGCTTGTCCTCTTCAATGCCGCTTTGCAGCGCCGCGGCTTCTGAAAGGCGCTCCTCAATATCGCGCAGATTGTCGTTAAGCGCTTCGCTTTCTTCTTCAAAAGCGTCTGCTTTTGCCCCATTTTCGGAGATATACTTATCGATAATATCCAGCTTCTCGCGCTCGCGCGTCAGTGCGATATCTGCCGCGTGCTTTTCCATAGACAAGCGTTCGGCTTCGGACGAAAGCGTACTTAACCGCTCTAGCAGGCCGTTCCGCTTGGCTTCGAGCTCTCCGCGCTCGCTTTCGAGCGCTTTAACGCGCGCTTCGAGCTCGCTCAGCTCGCGCCCTCGCCCTAGGAGGCTGAATTCCTTTTTTGCCGCGCTTCCGCCGCTCATGGAGCCGCCGGGGCTTAGGATATCGCCTTGCAGCGTCGCGACGCGAAACGCCCATTTGTTTTGGCGCGAAAGCGCAATACCGGCGTCCATATCACGGACTATGACTGTACGCCCCAATAGATTGGATATAACTGGCGCAAGGGCTTTGTCGTAGCCTATTTGCTCCGAAGCTATTCCAATGACGCCGTTTGATTCGGAAAGCGAGGCCCTTTCGCGCGCGTTCAGCTCGCGCGGCTGCATTGAATTTAGCGGCAGGCACGTCGTGCGCCCATAGTTTTTCGCGCGCAGATGCTCTATTACGCGCTTGGCGTCGATATCGGTATGTGTAACGAGATGTTGCAGCGAAGTGCCCAGCGCCGTCTCTATCGCCGTTTCGTATTGCTTCGGGACGCGGATAAGCTCTGCGACGACGCCGACTATACCGTTCTTTAAGCCAGCGTCGTGTATCGCGTCGCGCAATAACAGCCGGACGCTTTGGTAGTAGCCCTCGTGGTTTTGTTTCATTTCGGCTAGCACCTGCGCCCGCGACGCGCACGCGCGCGCCTCGTTTTCAGCGCTGCGCAACGCTTCTGTAAGCTCGTTGGCGGACGACTGGAGCCCGGAACGCTTCCCGGCTGATTCCAGAACGAGCTTGTCCAGCCGCGCGCGCTCTTCTTCGAGCGATGTATTTATGGCTTGCGCAGCTTTGCGCTCGCTCAAAAGCGCCGCACGATCGCTATCGAGCTTAGCCGTTTCGGCCGCTATTTGGGCCGTCCGGTTGTGAATATTCTCCTTCATCGTTTCTAAGCGCGAAGAAAGGCTTTTCGTATCCGACATGCGATTTAGGGCATCGATGGTATCCTGCTTTTGACGTTCGAGCACGGCTTCCTTTTCGAATATATCCCCTGAAACTTCCGCCAGCTCGGCTTCTGTCGAGGCAAGAATTCCCGATTCACGCTCTATCGACGCTCTAAGCGCGTCTAAAAACGCGCCGTCGTCCTGTTCGCTTTCGAGCGCGCACAGCTGGGCCTCTGTATCGGAAATATCTACGCCAATGCGCTCGATTTCACGCCCTTGGTTTTCGCGGCGCTCCTGTAAAACGCGCTGTTCCGCGCCCGTATCGGCAAGCGAAGCGCGAATCGACTGCAGTTCGTGCGTCGAGCCCGTAAGCGCCGCTTCTTTTTCGCGAAGCGCATCTTCTCGCTCGCGATAGCTTTGGGCCAGCTTGGCCTCTTCGCCGCGCCGCTCTATAAGCTCGGTATTTAGCTGTGCAAGCGTAGCCTCGCTTTGGGCTGCGCGCGTTTTGGCTTGATCGTATTGCGCCAGAAACGAATTCAGCTCGAGCTCTTTTAAAGCGTCGCGCACGCGCAAGTATTCGCGCGCCTTCTCGCTCTGTTCGAGCAAGGGCTCCTTTTGAATCTCGAGCTCGCCGATAATATCGGACAAGCGGACGATATTTTCTTCCGTTTGCTTTAGCTTACGTTCCGCTTCTTCCTCGCGGGATTTGTATTTGACAACGCCGACGGCCTCTTCGAATACGGCGCGCCTGTCTTCGGATTTTTCGGAAAGGATCGCGTCGACGCGCCCTTGCCCGATGATGGAATAGCCCTCTTTGCCTATGCCCGTATCGCGCAGCAGCTCGACGATATCCTTAAGACGGCAAGGCGATTTATTTAAAAGATATTCGCTGTCGCCGGATCGATACACGCGGCGCTGGATTGTAACCTCGGAATAGTCTGTCGGCAGCATGCCGTCGGAATTGTCGAACGTTACGGCGACTTCGCAATACCCCAAGGAGCGTCTTTTTTCCGTTCCGGAAAATATGACGTCCTCCATGCGCGCGCCGCGCAGGCTCTTTGCGCTCTGTTCGCCCAAGACCCATCGTACGGCGTCCGCGATATTGCTTTTACCGCTGCCGTTTGGCCCTACTACCGCCGTTATGCCGGGATTAAAAAGAATATCTATCTTGGAGGCGAACGATTTAAACCCGTTTATTTCAAGCTTTTGCAAGCGCAATGCGGCAAACCTCCAACACCCCATCGGGTCGATTTCTTTGCAAGTTTACCACATTTAGTGCTTTATGACAATGCTATACGCAAAATATGCTAAAAAGAGATATGTAAATATTATTCGTAGGGGCGGGCTTCCATGCCCGCCCGCTCTATACAAAGCGTATTGAACGATCGCGGACGCCATATATGGCGTCCCTACACGCTTAGGCTTTCCAGCGCAACCCGCGCGGCCTCTTGCTCGCTCGTTTTGCGGCTTGAGCCATGCCCTTCGCCGACAACCCGGTTCCCTAAAAGCACCTGAGATTGAAACTGCTTATTGTGATCCGGCCCCTTGGTGGAAACCAGCCTATAGGAGAGCCTTTTCGGAGCTTTATCCGCCTGTACAAGCTCCTGCAGCGCGGACTTATAGTCTTTAAACACGCGCTTCTCGACGGGGCGGCGCAAAGCGTCCGGCAAAAACCGAAGCATAAACTTCTTTGCCTCTTCGTAGCCGCCGTCTAGGTAAATCGCGCCGAGTACCGCTTCCATAGCGTCCGCCAAAATCGAAGGCTTGCCGCGCCCTCCGCTCGATTCCTCCCCCTTGCCCAGTATCAGAAAGTCTCCGAGCTTTAGCGTTTCGGCAAACGTACAGAGCGACGGCTCGCACACTGCGCTCGCGCGTGTACTCGTCATAACGCCCTCGCTTAAGTCTTTGAATGAGGTATATAGGTACTCCGTCGCGATGAGTTCCAGCACGGCGTCGCCCAAAAATTCCAGGCGCTCGTTATGCGGCTCCCCCGCCGACGAATGCGTTAACGCCGTCTTCAGCAGTTCCTCGGATTTAAACATATAGCCCAAATCAAGAGCCGCAAATTCTTCCATGATTATCGCCCCTTGCCAAGCGCATATTGTAGGGGCAAACCTCGTGTTTGCCCTAGTATCTTTATAAGGGCAGAGACAAGCTCTGCCCCTACAAGATTAGAAAGCGTACCTTGCGTCGCGCATATTATAACCAGAAAACGCCTATGGCAACCGCCATAGGCTTTTTTCGCATGCAAGCGCAATCTACTTCTGATGCTCCTCGATATAGCTTACGATATCGCCGACCGTATTGATCTTTGGCAGCGCTTCGTCTGGTATTTCGAGGTCGAATTCTTGTTCGAGATCCATAATCAACTCTACAACATCGAGCGAGTCCGCCTTAAGGTCGTCAACGAGCTTGGATTCCAGCTTTACGTTTTCCGCTTCCACGTCGAGCTGACGGGCGATTATTTCGCAAACCTTATCAAACATTGCAATTCCCCTTTATATTATGTTTTATATGCTTCTTTTATTTTTTCAACCGTGCCGCTGAGCACGAATTCGCGCGCCTGGCGTATCGCGGCAAAAAATGCTTTTGCGTTTGAGCTGCCGTGTGCTTTGACGACGCCGCCGTTTACGCCTATGAGCAGCGCCCCGCCGTATTCCGCATAGTCGAGAGTCTTGCTAAGCCGTTTAAACGCGGGCTTTGCCAAAAGTGCGCCGAGCTTTTCGCGCGTACCGCTCATTAGCTCCTTCTTCATCAAGCTAAGAAGCGTACTGGCGACGCCTTCCATATGCTTGAGCACGATATTGCCCGCGAAGCCGTCGCATACAACGACATCGTAGTTGCCGGAGACGATATCGCGGCCTTCGCAATTGCCTACGAAGTTTATAGGAGCGTTTTCAAGCAGCGCGTACGCAGCTTTCGTGAGCTCGCAGCCCTTTTCGGCTTCCGCACCGTTATTGATTAATCCCACGCGCGGATTTTTTATACCAAGGTACGATTCGACGTACATGGAACCCATCACGGCGAATTGTTCGAGCCAAGACGGCTTGCAGTCCACATTCGCGCCGCAGTCTATAAGCAGCACGGGATTTTTGCCGCCTGTTGGAAGAAACGGCGCGAGCGCAGGCCTGGCTATTCCTTTGATGCGCCGCACTATTAGCGTCGCGCCCGCGAGCACGGCGCCGGTGCTCCCCGCGGAGACAAAAGCGCCGGCCTCGCCATTCGAGAGAGCCGTCAGCGCTTTTACCAGCGACGAATCTTTTTTTTGCTTGACGGCCTGAACAGGATGCTCGTGGTTAGTTATGACTTCAGGCGCATGTAAAATCTCTAAACGCGAGAAGTCAACATCGAGCTCGGCGAGCTTTTTGGCTATCACGTTCATATCGCCCGATATCAACAACGAAAGATCGTCAAAAGCGGCAAGCGCATTCGCGCAGCCGGTCAAAACTGCATCCGGGGCGTTATCGCCGCCGAAAGCGTCAACGACTATGCGCATTCGCTCCCCGCCTTCATACGATACATATGGGTATTATCCGCAAAAACTAAGCCTGCTTCTTCTCCTTGGAGGCCTTATCGGTTGTGAGCTCCACAGCCTTGCGGCCATGATAGTAACCGCACTTTTTGCATACCCTGTGCGCAAGCTTGGGTTCATGGCACTGCGGGCAAGCGACGAT
>DBDD01000208.1:0-484 GCA_002293365.1 Christensenella sp. UBA941
GGTCGAAAATGCTGTCAAATCCGCCCATGCCGCCCGCGCCGCCCGCGCCATGCGGATGCGATACCGGCGAATACGAGCCATATAAATGCGAAACATGCGAATCCGCGCCATGCGAATGCGAAAGCTGCAAAGCCAAGCGATACAAGGCCAAACAATGCGGGCACGAGCCATGTACATGTGAGAAATGCAAAGCCAAGCAGTGCAAAGGCGAGCCATGCAATCCTACGCAAAGCAACCCCGGGGCATTCAATCCCGAGTTGCTCATGTCAATGTTAAAAAGCCAACAGCAGTCGCCGCTATTCGCCATGAAAGAGATGCTTCGGTTTCTTCAGAACCCGCTGCCCACTTTATTGCGCGCTTTTTTGTTTAGGCGGCGGCGCTGTTAGCTTTCCTCGAAAACGTCTTTCCCCGCGCCGCAAAGCGGGCATACCCATCCTTCGGGGATATCGGCGAAAGCCATACCGGGGGCTACGCCGTTGTCCGG
>DBDD01000208.1:526-2542 GCA_002293365.1 Christensenella sp. UBA941
ACAGCGCTCGCCAGATGCGCGTTTATCGAGGAAACCAGCGTTTCTACGTCGATACCGTGAACTGCCGCGGCCTCTTCGACGCTCTCGCCCGAAGCCATAGCGCAGCCGAGGCAATGCATTCCCGATTCGAAGAAGATCGGCGCGATACCTTGCTGGTCGAGCTCAAGAATGCTGGCGATCGTCATATCCTTTGTAACTTGCACTTTGTTTATCCTCCAGAAAATATAAATCTAAGATTTCGTTTCGAATGCTTCACCGCAATTCTTGCAGAATACGCGGATTTTGCCCTTGCCCTTGGGCACGCGCAGCTTTTGGCCGCATTTTTGGCAGACGACGACCTTCGTGCGCCGCTGGGCGTCTTTTTCAGCTTTAGGGGGCTTCGGAGTCCTGTACGGATTCTGGTTTTGGCGGTACGGATTGGCCGCTTGAGACGCCCTAGACGCTGCGCGCCGCTGCTTTATACCCGCCCATAGCTGCGAAAACATCATGTTTTCCGCGCCGCGCTTGTAGGTATTGCGCGAAAAGAAACGGAACACGGCAACGACGACCAAGCCAATCGCCGCCGCGTACATGCCGCCGACGCGCCCCGAGATGAGCGAATAGAGAAACTGGAGCGCGGCAATAATCGCGGCCAGCCCTAAAAGCGCCCTATTGAGCGAATCCATGCCGTTGCGCCCGAACATGATGGCTTTATACTCGTTTTTCAGCTTATCTAGCAATTGATGTCCTCTCCTTGAGGTATTATAACCGGAAATCCGCTTGCAAAACAAGCTGAATTTTGTGGGGGCGGCGTCTTGTCTTTTATAATTATATATCGTGATTTTGGGGATTATCCGCATTGGGCAAAGCCCAATGCGGATATGATGTTCAAAAATTGTAGGGCGGGGGCTCTGCTCCCGCCGTGAGTATAGCGTTATGTCAACGGCAGGAGCGGAGCCCCTACCCTACATGTAAATATTACTCGTGCCTTAGCGCTTCGATCGGGCGCAGTTTCGAGGCCTTGTTTGCGGGGGATAGGCCGAATATAATGCCGACCGCGAGCGAGAATAGTATAGCCATCAGCCCGATATCCCCGCTGACCGTGAAATTCATGCCGAGAATCACAGTCAGCGCGCTCGCTCCCAGCACGCCCAGGCCCAGGCCCACTAGGCCGCCGAGCGTAGAAATCATGCCCGCCTCAATTAAGAATTGCATCAAAACGTCCAGCCGCTTCGCGCCGATAGCCTTGCGGATACCGATTTCGCGCGTGCGCTCCGTAACGGATACCAGCATGATGTTCATGATACCTATACCGCCCACGAGCAGCGATATCGCCGCGATGCCCGCGAGCATCGACGTCAGGATGCCCAGCGACTGATCGACGACGTCCATGATCTGGTTTTGGTTTATCACGCGTACGTCGTCGGGATCGCGCACCCGCTGCTTGAAGAACTGTTCCAGCGCGATTTGCGCGCCGTCGACCTGCTCGGTCGTCTCCGTGCCGAAGTAATACAGGCGTGGCGTGCGCTGCTTGAATATGCGCTGCGCCGTCGTAACGGGGATAAGAATACGATCGTCGTCGTCCGTAAGGCCCGTCGAGCCCTTTTCTTCCAATACGCCGACGATCTCGAACTCGCGTCCGAGCATGAGCAGCTTTTCGCCGACGACGTTCGTGCGGGAGAAGAGCTCATCCGCCACCGTCGTGCCTATAAGAGCGACGTAGAACCGACCCTCCATGTCGAGCTCGTCTATAAAGCGCCCGGATTGGCAGACTACGCTGCGCAACCCGGAATAATCGGGGGTAACGCCCTCTACGGTTGTTTCATGGTCGTTGCCCGCCGCCCGGGCTATCGCGTCGCCGGAAACGCTGGGGGAGACGTATATTATGCCCTCGCGGCCCTTCAGCGCGTAAATATCCTCGATGGGTACGTCGAATTTAGAGCCGCCGACCATGACGCCCAAAAGGTTTGTGCCGAGCGAACCCATCTCATCGTTTATCGCCTGTTGGCCGCCCTGGCCGAGCGTTATGAGCAGCGT
>DBDD01000208.1:2560-2744 GCA_002293365.1 Christensenella sp. UBA941
GCAAAGACCGCCCGCACCGCCATTCTGAACGCTTGTGTTATGCTCAATGAGCCACCTCCGAGAAGAATTTAATACAGGCTGGTACGGAGCATATTAATATCACGGTACGGCATGGAAGCCGCCCCTACACAGCCGCGTGCTCTGTAGGGGCGGATTTCCATGCCCGCCCGAGGGCTTCTATGCC
>DBDD01000222.1:0-8621 GCA_002293365.1 Christensenella sp. UBA941
AAGGGCTTCGAGTACGCCATGAAAACCATATCCGGCATATTCGGGGATATTCCGCTGAACTACTATATAGGCTTCAATATGCAGATGGTCAAGGACGTAGTCGACGCCATGGGCGGCGTGGACTACGAAGTAGATATCGAAGTCCGCATGAACGGGCGCGAACTGAACCCCGGCATGCAGCATCTCGACGGCCAAGGCGTGCTCGACTATGCGCGCCAGCGCAAGGGTTCGAGCGACGTAGCGCGCGTTGACCGCCAGCAGCGCATATTAATGGCGATATTCAAGCAAATGCTCGATACCAAGCAGTTCGGCAACATTCCGTCGATCTTCACCGCTGTCGAATCCAATATGAATACGAACCTCGATTTTCGCCAAATCAGCGCCTTGGCGCTCTTTGCAAGCTCGATCGGCCTCGATAACATCGAGCGGCACCTTTTAGAGGGCGATTTCCTCGATATGCGTAAGACGAGCTATTGGGGGGTATCCGAATACAAAAAGCAGCAGCTCATAAAGGAGATTTTCGGCATCAACTACCATATCGATTCCTCGGGCGACGTCACGGCCATCAAGCGGGAGCTGGAGGCACAGCGGCAGCTTATTAGCGGCGAGCTGAACCTTGCGCTTTCGCTGAAGCAAAAGTGCGAAGCGCTCGTTTCAAGCTATTCAACCTACCTCACGCCCGACGAGATTTCACAGCTCGAATATGCCGCCGAAGCTTGCCAGGAGGCGTACGACATGGAAGAAAAGGAAGACCTCGATATCGCTAACGCCTACGCCGCGCAAGTGTATAATTCCATTGCGCCGCGCTTGGGCATGACGGATACGGTACAGCCTCCGCAGCCGAGCGATCCGAACGCAGTCGCGCCTGTCGACCCGAACGCGGGCTCCGACCCGAACGCGCCCGCCGTAAATCCGGTTAATCCGGCCGATCCGATGAACCCTGTTGACCCGAACAATCCGCCCGCTCAGGAAACGCCTATACCTGTGCTTCCAGGGGAGGCTACGCCGCCCCCGATCATGTTTCAGCCGATAATGTAGGGCAGGGGTTCTACTCCTGCCGAATCAAACGCAACATATGTCTACGGCGGGAGCAGAGCCCCCGCCCTACCGAATTGGGTTTAGGAGGTTGCTTTGTCTGTTACGATAGAACGCGTCAAAACGCACGCGCAGCTTATGCGCTACATAAACTTTCCGATGGAGCTTTACGGCAATTTGCCGCAATATGTTCCGGAGATTATTTCCGACGAAAAGAAGAACCTGACGAAGAATCCGGCTTTTGAAGGAACGGAGGTCAGGCTCTTTTTAGCGTATAAAGACTCAAAGCTCGCAGGGCGCATAGGCGCGATACGCGCAAAACGCGTTCTGGGCGCTTGGAAGCCAGAGGCGCTGCGCTTTACCCGCGTCGACTTTATCGACGACGACGAGGTGGTCGACGCCATGTTTAGCGCCGTGCTCGAATGGGGGCGCGAATTGGGCTGTACGGAGCTGAAGGGCCCGTTGGGCTTTTGCGACCTCGAAAAAGAGGGGATGCTAGTCGAGGGCTTCGAGTATCCCAATACGTTTATAACGCTCTACAATTTCGACTATTACCCGCGCCAGCTAGAGCGCATGGGCTTCGAGAAGGACGCCGACTGGGTGGAGTATCAAATCAAGACGCCGGAAAAGCCCGTCGAGCGCGTCGCGCGTCTAGCGGCCGCCGTGCTAAAGCGCAATAGCCTCACGTTGGTGAACGTGCGCAATGCCAGAGAGCTAAAGCAAAACCTCGAAGCGATGTTTGCGCTGTTAAACGAGGCGTACCGCTCGCTTTACGGCGTAACTACGATCACGCCCGCGCAGGTAAAGCACTACGTGTCCCAGTTTCTGCCGCTCGTAAATTTGGACTTCATAAAGTTTTTATACGACGACAAGGGCATGGCCGCGTTCGGTATTGCGTTCCCATCGATAGGTAAGGCTATAAAGGCTTCGGGTGGGCGGCTCTTTCCATTTGGCATTTTCCGGATTCTTCGCGCCAAGCAAAAGAACGACACACTCGATCTACTGCTCGTCGCAGTGCGCCCGGATCTGCAAAACAGGGGCATAAACGCGGTTTTGATGCATGAAATGAACCTAATGGCCATGAAATACGGCATTACGCTCGTCGAGTCGAACCCGGAACTCGAAACAAACGAAAAAATTCAGGCGTTTTGGGATAACTACGAGGCGAATCGGGTTAGAAGAAGAAGGAGCTACCATATAGAGATTAGAAAATAGAAAATAGAAAATAGAAATTAGTAGGGGCGATTCGTAATTGCCCGCAGGCCCGAAATACGACCCAAAATCGTAGGGGTGGATGGCAATCCACCCGCGACACGAAGAATCCATCCGAAATATTTTATTCAACGTAACACGGGCGGATTGCTGTAACACGGGCGGATCGCCATCCGCCCCTACAATAATTATAACGGAGAAACACCCATGGTAATGAAAAACTTCGACGCTTTGTTAAAAAGCGTCTCGTCCCTCCCGGAGAAGACCGTCGCCGTCGCGGCGGCGCACGACACGCACACGCTTGAGGCGCTGCAATTGGCCTTGGCAAAGGCTCCTATGCGCTTCGCGCTAATCGGCGAGCCGGGTGAAATAAAGCGTATCGCGGATTCGATCGCTTTAACCGTTAAGGATTCCGACATCATAGCCTCAAAGGACGACGCAGAGTCCGCAAAAAAGGCCGTCGAATTGGTGCGCGAGGGCGGCGCGCAGGCGCTTATGAAGGGCAAGCTTCAAACGGCGGCGCTGCTCAAGGCCGTCATAGATAAGGAGACGGGCATAAGGACGGGCGGCGTCATGTCGCACGTAGCGTATATGGAGTCCCCGTCGTACCACAAGCTATTCGTCGTAACCGACGCGGGCATGATTACGCATCCGGACTTGGCCCAAAAGGAGCAAATCGCCCGGAACGCCATAGGTTTTCTGCGCGATATGGGCTACGAAAGGCCCAAGGCCGCCGCGCTGTGCGCCGTGGAAACTGTCAGTCCCAAAATGCCTGAAACTGAGGACGCGCAAAAGCTGGCCGAAATGGCCAAGGCGGGCGATTTCGGCGATTGCATACTCGAAGGCCCCATCTCAATGGACATCTCGTTGAGCGCCGAGATCGCGAAAATTAAGGGCTATGAGAGCCAAATAGCCGGCGACGCCGATATCTTCATCATGCCCGATATCGCCGCCGGCAACATCATGTCGAAGGCGATCATACTGCTTGGCGGCGCAAAGATGTCCGGCTGCGTGCTCGGCGCGAAGGTTCCGATTATTCTCGTCTCGCGCGGCGCTACTGCCGAGGAGAAATACCTCTCGATTGTTTTGGCGCTTTCGGCGAAATCATAATCATCTAGAATACTGTTGCGCGGCGGAGCCGCGCAACAGTATTAAAAAGAGTATTCCGAATTGGGCAAAGCCCAATTCGGAATACGGAATATGCTTTAAAAAATATAGATTGATCAGGAGGCAGTAGTATGAAATACCTTATCCTCGTCATCAATCCCGGCTCAACGTCTACAAAGGTGGCTCTTTACGAAAACGAAACCGAACTATGGAGCGTAAATTCCGCACACGAGTCCAAGGAATTGGAGAAATTCCCCCGGCTGTACGATCAATTCAAATATCGCCGCAATATCATAATGCTAGAGCTGGAAGCGCGCCACGTAGAACTCAAGGATTTGGCCTGCGTCATGGGGCGCGGAGGCCTGTTTCCGCCGGTCGAAACGGGCGGCTACAAGGTCAACGAAGCGATGAAAAACATGATCGTCGAAGAATTGATCGAGCCGCACGCGTCGAACCTCGGCTGCGTGCTGGCCGCGTCAATCGCGGAGCCTTTGGGCGTCCCGGCGTACGTCTACGACTGCGTATCGTCGGACGAAATGCAAGAAATCGCGCATATTACCGGCCTGCCGGAGATCCGGCGCAACAGCTTGTGCCACGTCCTGAACTCGCGCGCCGTAACTATCGAGTACGCCAAGCGGACAAACAGGCCCTTTGAGGAGCTCGACGCGCTGGTGGCCCATCTTGGCGGCGGGATAACTATGGCCGCGTTACGGGGCGGGCGCATTATAGATTCGCTTGCGGACGACGCCGGACCCTTTGCGCCGGAGCGTACGGGGAGCATCCCGCTGCTGCCGATTATCGACGTTTGCTACAGCGGTATTTTCAATCGCCGCGAGATGAAGCGGCGCGTGCGCGGTATGGGCGGGCTGAAGGCGCTTTTGGGCACTTCCGACTGCCGCGAGATCGAGCGGCGGATAGAAGAAGGCGACGAAAAGGCCAAGCTCTATTACGACGCGCAGGTTTACCAAATAGCCAAAGGAATCGGCCTTTTGGCCCCGGTATTCAAAAAAGCCCCGGACGTTATTATATTAACGGGCGGGCTGGCGTTTTCAGAGTATATTACCGGCGGCGTCAAAGAATACGTCGGCTATATCGCCCCCGTAGAGATCATTGCGGGCGAATTCGAGATGGAAGCGCTCGCTAGGGGCGCGTACCGTATCCTTTCGGGCGGCGAGGAAGCCAAAGAATTCGTATACAAGGCGTAGTGGGCGCGTTAAATACAATAAGCGGCAAAACAAACGCGGTATCTTCGATTTTATGATATTATGTATGGAAATATATCATAAGATGAAATCGAGGAGGCATAGGTTATGGATGTTCGATTTGAATCAAGAGACGCGTTTACCGTATCGGGATTCGCGACGGAAACGAGCGCGGCGACCAACGACACCGACCTTGGCTCGCTTTGGGGCGAGTATAAAGACAAGCTGGCCTCTATGCCGGAAGGCCGCAACGGCCTGTACGGCGTATTATGGTATACCGAAAACCACAGCTTCTTCTACCTTTTAGGCATCGAAACGGGCGGCGCGCTGGAAGGAGCGTCGACACGCGTCGCGATCCCGGCCGCGCGCTTTGCCGTAGCTAAGGTTCCCGTCCGCAAAACGGCCGTGGAAGCCTGGACGGAATTTTTCGACAAGGAACTGCCGGAGCGTGGCTTCGCCCCCGACCAGGAGCACGGGAAGTATTTCGAATATTACGATGAAAAGGGCGATTGCGAGCTTTGGACGCCCGTTATACCTTTTCAAAGCGCAGACACGATCTACGCGGTAAAAGGCTGCGAAGCCAAGCTGCGGCTCGCGATGATGGCGAGCGACGTTAAAGCCTTGGGCGAGCTTGAAGCGGACGATTTGGCTTTCATAAATCATTTTGGGCAGCTCGTTTCCAAGAGCGACGATATTTTGTCGCATCAACAGGGCGGCTTCAAGCTCTCGGATATCCGCTTCAAGAATCAAAGCATCCGCGATTTGGGCGATATCGCCGTCGCCGTTACCGAAGCGGAGCTCGAAGGCAAGCTGGGCGGCGAGAATTTTACCGACCACATAATGTACACGCGCATCTGGAAAAAAACCGAAAGCAAATGGAGGCTAATTGGCGGCCAGGCAACGCGAATAGAAACTTGATTTTACTGAAGGAGGCAAACACACAATGGATGAAACGCGCCGCAAACTGCTCGTCACCGTCGCTCACATGCACTACATTCAGGGGCTTACGCAAAAAGAGATCGCCGCGCGGCTTGAGCTTACCTGCTCGAACGTATCGCGTCTAATTCGCCAATGCACCGAGCAAGGCGTCGTAGAGTTCCGCATTAACGATCCTTCCGCCAAAACGCTCGGCCTGGAGCAGCAAATCCTGACGGCGTTCCGCCTGCGCGGCGACTGCGTGATAGTCCCGACAGGCACGACGCTTATGCAGTCAAAGGCGGAGCTTGCAACAGCAGTAGTAAAATATCTTTCCGAACACCTCAAAGAGAATACCCGCTTGGGCGTAGGGTGGGGGACGACGGTACACGCCATCGGACAGGCGCTCAAAAGCGCCGATAATATCAAGGTCGCGGACGTTGTACAGCTCGTAGGCTGTATCGGCATGCACGACACCGATACCGACGGCGATATAATCGTGCGCGAATTTGCCCGCTATCTGAGCGCGCGGCCGCATATCCTCGCAGCGCCGTTCTTCGTGCAGAGCATGGTGCTCAAAACCATGCTCGTGTCCGAGCCGCATATCGCTAGACACATCGCCCGCTTCGACGCCCTCGACGCCGTTCTCGCGGGGTTTGGTTCCACGACGGGCGCTTCGAGCCTGAGCGCGATTTTTAAAAGCGGCCTGATTTCCGACCCGGAGTCAAAGGCCCTAAAAGAAGCCGGCAGCGCAGGCGACCTTTGCGGGCTGCAATTTACGCGAACCGGACGCTTGGTACAAAATGCCGTCGCCGCGCGCGTAATAGGTATCAGCCGCGCGCAGATGGCCAAGGTTCCGCGCGTATACGGAATGGCCGTTGGCCCGGCCAAGGTCGACGCCACGATCGCCTGNNCTGCGCAGCGGCCTCGTGCATACGGTGTTCTTAGACGAAGCTCTGGCTCAGGCCGTTTTAAGCGCGATTTGATAGTTGTTTGTTGTTAGTTATTAGTTGTTAGTACCCGCCTGCGGGCGGGGACAAAACACCCGCCGCCTGCGGGCGGCACCCTCTTTACTAAAGAGGGTAAGGGTCGCTAAAAATGAGGAAGCAATATGCAATACAGACCATTAGGCAAAACAGGCCTTTCCGCCAGCGCCGTGGGGCTGGGCGCGGAGCACTTGGACAAAAAGCCGTACGCGGCAGTCGAAGAAACCGTTCATGCCGCGCTCGAAGCAGGAATCAATATCATGGATCTGTTCATGCCCGGCGAGGAAGTCCGCTTGAATATCGGCCGCGCGCTGGGAAGCCGCCGCAAGGATATGATCATACAAGGGCATATCGGCTCGTGCGATATAAACGACCAGTACGACCGCTCGCGCGACGTCGCGGTTTGCCAAGCGTATTTCGAAGCGCTGCTCCGCTTGATGAATACGGACTATATCGATCTTGGAATGATATTCTATATTGATTCGGAGGAGGAATATCTCGCCGCGTTCGATTCGCCGTATATCGATTACGTCCAGAAGCTAAAGCGCGAAGGGAAGATATTGCATATTGGCGCGAGCAGCCACGAGCCGGCCATTGCGGCGAGGATGGTCGAAACGGGCCTGATCGAAACGCTGATGTTCCCCGTCAATCTTGCGTTCGACCTGCTTCCGCCAAACGCGGACGATATGTTTACTGCGCTGGAAAACGGCTTTAAGTCCGGCGACCTGACAGGGTTCGACGAAGCGCGCCAAAACCTCTATAGGCTTTGCGAATTAAAGGGAGTCGGCATAACGACGATGAAGACGCTCGGCGCAGGCAAGCTCATCTCCGCCGAGCATACGCCGTTTGAAAAGCCTATGACGGTAGTACAATGCGTCCACTACGCGCTTTCGCGCCCGGCGGTCGCGTCGACGCTGCTAGGCTGTACCTCCCGCAAGGAAGTCGAATCGGCCGTCGCTTATTTCGGCGCGACCGACGCGGAAAAGGACTTTACATTAGCGGCGAACGGCAAGGCGGCTATGTTCAAGGGCGCGTGCGTGTATTGTAACCATTGCCAGCCTTGCCCGGCGGAAATCGACATCGCCAAAGTACATCGCGCGCTGGATATCGCGCGTTTGGGCGGGACGGCGATCCAAAACGCAAAAGCGCAATACGCCGCGCTCGAAGCGCCCGCTTCCGATTGCATCGAATGCGGCGCGTGTCAGAGCCGTTGTCCGTTCGGCGTGAGTATAATCCAGAACATGCGCGAAGCGACAGGTGTGTTTTGATATATCCCAGCAAAACGGGCGCAAAGGATGCTGCGTCTCGTTGACAACAATAGCGTATCGTATCATAATGTGTATAAAATAAGGGATAGGCGGAAGGAGATACCACCCATGTCCACTCCTTTACTCGATATTGCGCGGAAAGCGAAACAAGCTTCCTACGAAATGATGACGGCGGGGTCGCGTTTCAAGAACGCCGCGCTCATTGGTATCGCAAAGGCCGTAGAGCAAAACGCCGATGTCATCCTTGCCGCTAACGAAAATGACCTCGCGAACGCGCGCGAAAAAGGCATTTCCGGCGCGATGCTCGACCGTCTCGCGCTATCTAAGGCGCGTATCGCGGATATGGCCTCGGCGGTGCGCGAGGTCGCGCTGCTCCCCGATCCTATCGGGCGGGCGGACGCCGTATGGCAGCGCCCCAACGGGCTTAGGATCGAGAAGCGGCGCGTTCCCTTGGGCGTAGTAGGCATAATCTACGAGGCGCGGCCAAACGTAACGCTGGACGCGCTGGCGCTGTGCCTGAAAACGGGTAACGTCTGCATTCTGCGCGGAGGGAGCGAGGCGATAAACTCGAATATCGCCATAGCGAATATCGCTATCGCCGCTGCTGTTGAAGCGGGGCTGCCGGAAGGCGCTATAGCGCTCGTAGAGGATACGTCGCGCGAGACGGCAAAGGAACTCATGCGCCTAAACGGCTATGTCGACGTCTTGATACCGCGCGGCGGCGCGTCGCTGATACGCTCGGTAGTCGAAAACGCGACAGTGCCCGTAATAGAAACGGGCTTGGGCAACTGCCACGTATATGTTGACGCCACGGCCGATTACAAGATGGCGGCGGAGATCATCCTAAATGCGAAATGCAGCCGCCCTTCGGTATGCAACGCCGCCGAAACGCTGCT
>DBDD01000222.1:8657-8783 GCA_002293365.1 Christensenella sp. UBA941
ATTCGCGGCTGCGAAAAGACGCGTGTGCTGTACGAGGACGTGATACCGGCCTCTGAAGAGGACTGGCTTACGGAATATGACGACTTGGTTTTGGCCGTGAAGGTGGTTTCTGATACAGAAGAAGCC
>DBDD01000003.1 GCA_002293365.1 Christensenella sp. UBA941
TCCATAACCATGCCCAGGAACAGGAAGAGGATAACGATTCCTGTAAGCACCGTCCACGACGATGTAAAGGTACTGGAGACGAACTCCGTGATCATCTCGGGCGCTTTTGCCAGCGAGAGGACGCGCCCAAAAGCGTTGGCGAAGGCGATGACAAAGATGAGGGGCGCGTAGGTTTTAACCGAGTTTTTAAAGAATGGCAGTACGTCGCGGGGCTTGATGGTCTTATAGACAAACAGGGAGATTATCAGCGAATATAGCACCGACACGCAAGCCGCCTCTGTTGGGGTAACGATACCGGAGTAGATGCCGCCCAGCACGATGACGGGGGAAAGCAGCGCCCAGATGCTGTCCAACAGCACCTTGCCAAAGCCTTTGCTCCTAAGCTCGGCTAGGCGCGCGTTGATCTTTTCGCGATCCTCGCCATGCTTCTTGCAATAGTAAACAGCATAGCCCATAAGGCAGACGCCGATGAAGATGCCGGGGATGACGCCTCCCAGGAAGAGCTGTCCGGTCGAGACGCCTGTCGCCATAGCGTATAGGACGAAGGGTATGGAGGGCGGAATGATGACCCCCAAGCCTCCCGCCGTAGCCACCATAGCCGAAGCAAAGGTTTTGTTGTAGCCCAGCTCNNACGGCGGCGGTGGTGGCGGGGCCGGAGCCCGAAATAGCGCCGTAGAATAGGCAGGTCATTATGACGGCGCAAGGCAGCCCGCCGGTGAAGCCGCCCACAAAGTAGGCGAAGACGTTGAAGAGCTTGCGCGAGATGCCGCCCTCGGCCATGATGACGCCTGCCAAAATAAATAGGGGAACCGCGAGAATGGGTGTGGAATCCGCGCCGTTGAAAGCGTTGGTGACAAGCTGTCCCAGCGACGAGCCAGGGCCGTCCAAGAATATGGGGGCCAGCGCGCCCAGCATCATGCTGCCTAAAATGGGTACGCTGAGCACAAGAGCGACCGCGAAGAATACAAAAATCCAAATCGCCATTATTTTACGCCCTCCTTGTCGTTATCCTTTTCAACGAGGACAGCGGCGGCTTCCTCGGCCGCTTCCAAAATGGCGGCTTCCTTGGTGGTGACCGCCTTGACGCGCAGATTGCGCACATCCTTGATGATCACCTGAACACTGCGGATAATCGCCAGACCAAAGCCCAAAATCATCACGCAGTACATCATCCAGATGGGAATTTGCATCGCGGGCGAGAGCTGCCCCGTCGTCCTGACAAAGAGGGTTCGGGTGATGGATTCCTGGAAGAAGAGAACAAAGCCCCCCAACAGCAGGATATCGGCGAAAAGGCCCAGAATGTTGCGCAGCAAGGTAGGGAATAAATCCACCACAACGTTCACCCTAAGCATATTGCCCTTTTTTAGGGTAAAGGCCAGCGAGAGAAATACCGAGACTATGTAGCAATAACGGCAGAACTCCTCGGCCCAGGCGAGCGGCGAGAGAAAGACGTAACGCATGACGATTTGCAGCGTCATCGCCCCGGTGATCAGGATCAGCATGATCAGCAGAAGGATTTCCTCGAAGCTCGTGTCCAGCCATTTGAGTAATTTCATACTCCACTTCCTCCTCGGGTTTAGTAGGGGACGATGGCAATCGTCCCGAACCTATTCTGCGGTCGGATTGCCATCCGCCCCTACAAGATTATCCGATATAATCATCGGATTGCTATGAACGTTCGCGCATAATATCCATCAGCGTCTTGTGCATGGACTCCTCGGAGCCCTTGACCCCTGTCCACAGCTCTATTTGGGCTACCGCCTGATACTTGCACATCCCTAGGCCGTTGATGATCTTGCAGCCCTTTTGCTCGGCCTCTTCGAGGAAACGGGTTTTGAGCGGGTTATAAACGGCCTCGAAACAGACGTGCCTTTCTTCGATCCACTCCTTAGGCAGCGGGGTTTCGCCGAGATGAGGCTGCATCCCGATTCCGCTCAGGTTCAGGAGAACGTCCGCCTCGGCCACATTTGCCCGCACGCCCGCGTCGCTGGCAAGCATGCCGCTTGCTACGCCGGGAAAGAAATTGTTGATCTCTTCGGCCAGCTTGTGGCAGTTGTCGTTAATATCCACTAAAATTACGCTTGCAGCCCCGGCCTTGGCCAACTCGAAGGAGACCGAACGGGCGGCGCCGCCCGCGCCAAAGCTCAGATACCGGCGCCCGCTCAAGTCGGGGGAATACTCCTCGCGCAGTGACCGGATGGCTCCTACGCCGTCGGTGTTGTAGCCCTTCCATTTGCCGTCCGTGATTTTGATCGTGTTACATGCGCCCATCATCCGCGCGGTTTCATCGATATCGTCGAGATGCTTTAGAATCTCGGTCTTAAAAGGCTTGGTGACGGCCATGCCGCCAAAGTGCATCAGCCGCAGCCCGGACAGCAGCCGGGGAAGATCGTCAAAGTTGGGCAGTTCGATGGGATAGTAAAACCAATCGAGTTCCAGCGCCTCGAAGGATTCGTTGAGCAAGCGATGGGCAAAGGTCTGCCCTAAAGGCATCCCAATCAGCCCAACCATGTTTGTATTCGCGGCAATCAGCTTCATAGACCTGTCTCCTTATAATTAATATCTTATCCGCCTCAGGCGGCGGAAAACACCGGGCTATACCCCATTTCTTTTAATAATCGGGAGACTTTTGACACATTTCAATAAATCGTGGATGCTATTCGTACACTTATATGGACGCTTGTATAGTAACAAAAAAAAGGTCGCAAATCCAATTATTCTTTTTGATGAACGTATAGAGAACTTCAATAGTCGTGCCTACAAGCCGCGTCATAGCGCAACAAAAGCAAGCGTATAGAGGAAAAACAGCGCGATACCCGCCGCCATATTGAGGACAAAGGCGTTGCTGAAAACGATCTCCTCGTCTATTTGACGGTATTGCCCTATGAAGGCGAGAAGGAACAATGGGCCGTGCTGTAATATCAGTATGTAAAACGCGTGCCCCAAGAGCGGAGTCATGCCTAATACCCGCGAGAAGAAGAGCCGCTCGAACAGGATGCCTAACAGGATTCCGACAACAAGCCTAAGGGCCGCGTAGCGAATACTAAGCCCGAGGTAGCGCCGCTCTCCCAGCCTGATTCTATAGCCCGATAGGATCAGGGCCAGCGGCAGCGTCAGGCTCCCCAATTTCGCGATTGCGTCCAGAAGCCCGAAGCCGAAAGCGTTGGCGGCGATAGCCGGCTGGCTCCCCGATACGCAGACGATCAATCCCAGCGCCATCATGACTGTGGCGGGCGAACAGAACGCTTTAGCCACAGCCCGCGGGCCTCCCCCCTTCCCCGCGTAGTAAAACTGCAGTAGCGGGATAAAGATCGCATATACAAAGAATTCGTGCCCAACGCCTAAAAGCGCCATCGGCGCGACGCTTTGAGCTCCGAACAGCTCGTTAAAAACAGGAAAGGCCACTGTACCGAAGCCGAAAGATGCGAAAAAAAACCGGGCGCTGTCGTGCGGAAGGCGCAGCGCGCGTTGGAGGAGCGTTCCGGCCAAAAGCAGCAAGAACATAAAGCCGAGCATCCCGGCGCTTACCAGAAGGCCGCCCCGTTCAAAGCGCATGCCCGCAAAAGCCGTGAACAGCATGCAAGGGATGGTGACCCGGAGGAGGAAGCTCTGAATGCGCTTGAACGATATTTCCTCAAAAAAGCTCAGCCGCCGCAACACATAGCCAAAGGCGATAAGAAGGGCCAGAGGGATTACTTTTGCGAGTATGCTCATCGTCTACCTATAAGCTCTTTAACTGCCGCGGCGATGTCGGCGGACGTCATCGAGTGTTCGGCGTAGAGCCGCTCGGGGTCGCCCGACGACGCGAAGCGGTCGCGGATGCCCACCCGCTTCATTTTAGTGGGGCAGCGCTCGCCAAGCACCTCGGCGACCGCAGACCCCAGCCCGCCGATGATACTATGATCCTCGACGGTGACGATAGCGCCAGTTTCCCGCGCGGCTTGAACGATCGCCTCGTCGTCCAAGGGCTTAAGGGTGGAAACGTCTATAACCTTTACGCCGATCCCCTGGGATTCCAAAAGCCTTGCGGCTTCGAGGGCCTTATTTAGCAATATGCCCGATGAAACGATGGCGGCGCGGCTGCCGCTCGAAAGTACCGTCTGCGCCCTACCCGGCTCGAACCGGTAGCCGGGGCCGTATATATCAGCCGAGGGGTTGCGGTGGAGCCGTACATAAAGCGGATCTGTGAAGTCAGCGGCAAAGCGGGCCATAGCCCGGGCCGCCCGCTCGTCGGCAGGCTGGACGATGGTCATGTTGGGCATGGAGCGCATGATTGCGACATCCTCTATAGCGGCGTGGGTCGCGCCGTCGCCCCCGACCTGTAGGCCAACATGGGTGCCCACCACCGTCACGTTGAGGTTGGGGTAGCAGATGAACTGCCGCACTTGCTCGCAAGCGCGCATGCTGGTGAAGACCGCGAAGGTAGAAGCAAATACCTTGTTGCCGCAGCTCGCCAGCCCAGCCGCCACACCCATCAGGTTTTGCTCGGCGATGCCGATTGAAAAACTGCGATCGGGATAATGCTCGCCGAAGTTTTCCAGCGCACAGGCCTTAGTGTCTGCGTTACAGACGAGGAAGTCCTTGGTCTTAGCCAGTTCGGTCAATTCTTTGCCAAACGCGATTCTTGTCGCAACAGCCATTTCCTTACCCCCTGAGCTCGGCCAGCGCCTGCGCGGTTTGCGCCTTGTCGGGCGCTAAGCCGTGCCATGCCGCAATGTTTTCCATGAACGATACGCCCTTGCCCTTGGTCGTCTTAGCCAAGAGAACCACTGGCCCCTCCAGAGCTTTTGCCTCGTCTAGGGCGGCGAGCACAGCCTCCATCTCGTTGCCCGGCGCCTCGAGAACCTTCCAGCCAAAGGCGCGGAACTTGTCAGGCAGCGGCTCTACGCGCATAATTTCATCAACCGTGCCGTTGATTTGCAGATTATTGCAGTCGACAATGGCGATCAGGTTCCTTGCCCTATGGTGGGCGGCGCACATCGCGGCCTCCCAGACCATCCCCTCTTGCAGCTCACCGTCGCCCAACAGGACATATACCCGATAGCCCAACCTCCTGTACCGGCCCGAGAGCGCCATCCCCAGCCCCACCGAGAGGCCGTTGCCCAACGATCCGGACGAAATATCGACGCCAGGGGTTTTGTTCATATCGGGGTGTCCCTGAAGGATTGATCCGTACTGCCGCAGCTTACTCAGATGCTCTTCGCCGAAGTAGCCTCGGCGGCAGAGAGCCGCGTAGAGAATGGGGCAACAGTGTCCCTTGGAAAGGACAAATCTATCGCGTTCCGGCTTTTGCGGGTCATTTGGGTCGAGATTTTCGAGGATATCGAAGTAGAGTGCCGTGACAATCTCGGCAGCCGAGAGAGAGCCTCCGGGGTGCCCCGACCCCGCCGCGGCGATCATGCCGACAACGTCACGGCGCAGCCTTTGCGCCATCTGCTCAAGGGCGGCGATATCTCTTTCGCGTTCGCTGGCGCTCATGCCATCGCTCTCACTTTCTCCACGATCATGTCCAGTCCGGAGTAAAAGCTGCACAGCAGCGGCGTCCTGACCTCTTGCAGCTCGGGTAGCAAGGCGCGCATACTCACCTGCGCCATCACTATGGCGTCGTAGCCCTCCCGGTCGAGGGCGCGGATGCTCTCGTTCAGAAGCTCGTTGTGCCGCGCGGCGTTCCCCGCCGCCAGCGCCTCCCACGCCTCCTGCTGTACAATCGATTTGATCACCATCGTCCGGCCGGCCTCTCGGCCTAAGCGTTCGATGAGACGGCGGCTGGGCGCTTGCGTCGTTTGGAGGGTAGAAATGAGGGCGATACGGTCGCCTAATGCCACAGCTTCTCGGGCCATAGGCTCGTCGATCCGCACAATGGGGATGCTGGAGAATTTTCGGCAGTATTCGGCGACGTCGCCCATCGTCGAACAGGAGAATACGATAAGGTCGGCCCCGGCCTTTGCCGCGGCCATCGTGTAAAGAAGCGCCCGCTCGATAACGGCCGGCGTGGGCTCGCCCGCCGCGCGGACGTCGTCCAGCATGTGGCTTTCCGTGATATAGGTAATGCGCGCCCCCGGCAGCTTCTCTTCGAGATAGGCAACCGTGTCCTCTCGCTTGGCAAAACTCGTTTGTAGGATGGTTATCTGTTTTTGCTGTTGCATAAAAAGTCCTCCCTCGATTCCTCAAGTCTTGCATTCCTCTTGGCGACCTCATATTGTCATGAGTGCTCAACTTGATTGTAATCAAGGGAAAGGTATTTGTGAAATACCGTTTTTTTGTGTTGCTATAGAAAAGTTTTATAAGGTCTGCATAGCCGCAATCGGATCGGAGGAAACCTCCCTGTTGCGCAGATCGCGCAGAACAAACTGGCGGAAGCGGCGCACGACAGGCGGTAAATGCCGCTCCTTCCGCCAGAGCAGAAAGATCTTGCGGTCGAGCAGCGCGCGGTCGGCGGCGGCAAAGGGGACGATTCGAACATTGTTGTTGCTGTAGGACGGAATGATGGGCAGGATAGCCACCCCCATACCCGAGCTGACAAAGGCCCCCACTGCCGAGCACTCGGCGACTTCGAGTACAAAGTTGGCCGCAAAGCCGCGCAGCTTGGCGCACTCGGCGATATGTGAGGTGATGTTTGCGTTCTCGCCTACAGAGATCAGCGGCTCGTCTTTTATATCCTCAAGCGTCACTTCGTCGCGGCCAGCCAGCCTGTGGCTCAGCGGGACAAGCAGCTTAAGCTCCTGCACCGTGATGCATTCGCCTTCGATTTCTCCGTTTTGGGGCCAGCCCGAGATTACGAGATCGAGGCTGCCGTCCATCAGCATGTTGGCCAGCGTCTTGTTGATGCCCTGAAAGAAGTTTAGCGATACCTGTACATTTTCCGGGTAGGCGTAAAAGCGCTCGAGAAGCATGGGCAAAAAGTCAAAGCTCAGGCTGTAGATATTTCCCAGATTGATGATACCGGCCGATTGATCCGTAAGCTCGTAGCACCTCACGCGGATGGATTCCTCGTGGTATAGCACTGCTTTTGCGGAGGGTAGAATCTCTTTCCCATAGCGGGTAATGGCGGTTTTGTTGTCGATGCGCTTGAAAAGCGACAAGCCCAGTTCTTTTTCCAGCTCGGAAATCGAGTAGCTTAAGCTAGGCTGGGAGACGTGCAGCTTTTCGGCCGCTTTCGTGTAGTGCAGCACTTCCGACATGACGACAAAGCATTTTAGCTGTTGTATAGTCAATTCGTTCACCCCCTGAATGTTTCAGGCTACCTAATTATACCATACAAGCTTCCCGAGCGGGAGATTATAATTTCTCACAAGCCCATAGATATATTTTGTAATGAACTTAAAAATTCCGATTAGACTTTAGCCGTATGTGGATTTATGATAAAGATAATTATAATAAAGAGGGGCGTGTCCGTATGAAAAAATTGCTTTCACATCAAATCGTGGATTATCTCGAGCGCCGGGGCGTCAAACACGTGTTCGGGCTATGCGGCCATACCGTCATCGCGATGCTGGACGCGATGAAAGATTCCAAGCTTAAATTCGTCTCGGTTCGCCATGAGCAAATCGCCGCTCACGCCGCCGACGGCTACGCCAGAGTCACCAAAAAGGCGAGCGTGGTAATGTGCCACCTTGGGCCGGGGCTGTCTAATGCCACCACCGGCGTCCTCAACGCCTCGATGGATTCCATCCCGATGGTGGTCATCGCGGGGGATGTTCCGAGCTACTATTACGGGAAGCACCCGCATCAAGAGGTGAACTTGCACTCAGACGGCAGCCAGTACGACATCTTCAAGCCCTTTGTCAAGCGGGCGTGGCGTCTTGATACCGCCGAGATGATGCCCGAAATTCTCGACAAGGCCTTCCGCCTCGCCGAAAGCGGACGGCCCGGCCCCGTTCTTATCTCGGTGCCGATGGATATGTTCTCCCGCGAGGTTGATACAGACCTCTTTGCCCGTACCTATAACGACAGCCCCGTCACCGTTCGCCCCGCCCTCGACCCCGACGCCGCCAAGGCAATCGCCCAAAAGCTGATTGACGCCAAACAGCCGGTTCTCCACGCGGGCGGCGGCATTCTCCTTTCGGGCGCGAGCGAAGAGCTTAGGGCGCTGGCCGAGTTCCTCGATCTGCCCGTCTCGCGCACCCTTATGGGACAGGGCTGCATGCCCGACACGCACCCGTTGATGTTGGGGCAAACCGGCTTTTGGGGCTTTGAGCTTACCCACAAGCTGACCACCGGCGCGGATGTGGTTTTGGCGCTCGGCACACGCTTAGCCGAGGCCGATAGCTCCAGCTGGTATCCCGGCGTCACGTTCGACCCCGCCCGGACGAAGTTCCTGCAAATCGATATCGACCCCTCCGAGATCGGACGGAATTACCCCGTTGAAATCGGCGCTATTGCCGACCTGAAGCCGGCCCTCAAGCAGATTCTCGAAGCCGTAAAGGCCCTATGTCCGGGCGGCAAGGAGAACCCCGGGCTGCGCAAGATGATCTCTGACGACAAAACCCGCTTCAAAGCCGATAACAAGGCCATCTGCGACGACAGCCGCTTCCCGATGACCCCGCAGCGCATCCTGCGCGACGTAAAGGATATCCTGCCCGATGACGCGATCATCGTAACCGACGTGGGCTGGAACAAGAACGGCATGGCGCAGCAGTACGACATAAAGCTTCCTGGCGCTATCCACCACTGCTCGGGGCTTGCCACCATGGGCTTCGGCTCGGCGGCCCTTTTGGGCGTAAAGCTTGCCGCCCCCGACAAGAAGGTCGTCACACTGATAGGCGACGGCGGCTTCGGCACCAATCCCTCCGTTATAGCGGCGGCAGTGGAGCATGGAATCAACGTTGTGTGGGTTGTGATGAACAACTCGGCTTTCGGCACCATTGCAGGCTTGGAATCGGCCAACTATAACACCCGCTTCGGCACTGTGTTCCAAACGCCAGATGGCAAGAGCTACACGCCTGACTGGGCCGCAATAGCGAGGGGCTACGGCGTTAAAGCAAAGACTATCACATCGGCTGACGAGTTTGCCGCCGCTTTCCGCGAGGCGATGGATGCCGACGAACCCTATCTGCTCGACGTGCCTATGGAAAATATCGCCGTTCCAACGCCCGGCTGCTGGAATATCAACGACATCTACTCCCCAAATGAGGCAGTGGAGAACGGACGCCTCGTCCAAAAGCAAGGCGACGGTTACGTTGTTCCCTCTCACGCCAAGTCGCATAAGACGAACTGACAGTTCCTCCGAATTTGATAAACAAATAGCGTTCGCCCGGCTGCGCCGGGCGAACGCTATAATTAATTATTTTCCACCTTATATCCCTACTGTTTTAAGCCGCCCTTCCCCGCCTTTAAAAGGCAGGATTCGGCAGGATGCCCGACCATTTCGGTCACACGGGCGGCAATAGCCATCGCCGCGTCAAAATCCACACCGGTTTGGATGCCCATTCGCTCACATAGGTAGAGCACATCTTCCGTAGCGATATTTCCGGCCGCGCCCGGTACGAAGGGGCATCCCCCGAGCCCGGCAAACGAAGAATCAAAGCGTGTCATGCCCGCTTCCATGGCCGCCGTCACGTTCGCTATGCCCATCCCCCTCGTGTTATGGAAGTGCAGCCACCATCTCACGCCGGGGTACTGCTTGCGCATCGCCTCGCATATATTGAACACTTGCGACGGAACCGCCATCCCCGACGCGTCGGAAAGTGAAATTTCGTCGATGCCGAGCGCCAGATACGCTTCGACGATTTCGCGGACGTCATTGAGAGGAATCTCGCCCTCCCACGGTGAGCCAAACGGCATGGAGATGGAGCCTGATATTTCAATATTCCCCTCTTTGGCCGCTTGTGCGCACTCCGCGAAACCAGCAACGCTTTCGGCGGGAGTTTTGTTTAGGTTTGCGAGATTGTGGGCTTTGCTGGCCGAAACATTGAGCTTAACCTTTTTGCACCCGCACGCAAAAGCCCGATCTACCCCCTTCTTGTTTGCGATGAGGGCCCTGAGCTCGGCCGGGCTGTTGCCCATCGATTTAAACAGCTCGTCGGTATCGGCCATCTGCGGCACCGCCTTGGGGCTCATTAAGGAGCCAAGCTCGACAACAGGCATCCCCGCCGTCACAACCGCTTCTGCAAGCTCCAGCTTCTGCGGCGTGGTTAGGCTTGTCTTTTCGTTTTGCAGGCCGTCGCGCAGGCCCACCTCGCAGAGCGTGATTTTATCGGGAAATGTCATCATGTTCCTTCTTTCGCTTTATTTCTTGCTTACAGGCCGTTTCTGGCTAAATACTCCTTGGCTGAAGCGATACAGCGGCGGGCGTGCTCAGCATAGCCGAACTCGGCGGCGTTTGCCAAATGTGGCAGCTCGATAGAGCAGGTAATATCCTTCGGCATTTTGCGGATATAGGCCGCCATATCTATAGCGCCCTCGCCGCAGTAACGCCGCGCGTCCCGCCCGATCACAATCAGCTCCTCGGTGGTATCCGGTATAGCCGCCGGGCCGTCGCACATATGGAAGAAGTTGAACCACTCTTTTGGGCAAGCGTCCAGCTCTTCGGGGGCCACCCTAGAGCGATAGGCGTGAAGGGTATCGATCATCAGCCCCGCGTTCTTCTTGTTTACCGCTTCCAGTACCTCTTTGGCCAACGCCAGCGTGTTGACGCTGGCCCATGTGACGAACTCCAGCTGAACGCCCATGCCGTACTGCGCCGCTAAATCGCAGAGCTTGCCAAATTGATCGATGTAGTATGATTTGTCGGGCGTCCAGATCGAGGAGAGCGCATACTTTGCCCCTAAGCGAGCGCCAGCCTCAATCGCCGGCTCGTAGGAAGCCAAATTGGTTTTGGGTATAATGCGCATCAATTCCACATCGTGAATTTTTACGCCGGTATATTCCATCGCCTTTTTGGTTTGGGCCAGCAGCGCCGGCTGGCTCGCAAGATCGTAGTTCCCTTCTCCTGATATACCCAGATTGACCAACCGCGGGCTAATGTAGTCGTAGCCGGCGTTAGCCGCGATGTAAATGAGCTCGGGCGTCGGGCACTTGAGCGCCGTTAGATGCGCGAGCGAAAATTGACGACCCATTCTCTTGCTCCTTTAATTCTATTTGCTGTGCGGTTTACGCTTCTCTCGCGGGATCGTAGAATTCGCCGAATAGCTCCTGATCGGTTGGCATATCGGCGGGAATCGCCCTGGATACCCATGTAACGTTCATGTAATGGCTAAGGTTGACATTCTCGGATGTAGCGTTACCGCCCCATGTGCCGCAGCCGATGCTGGAGGTCATTGGCATTCCGTTGGTAGCAGCGCCCGCGTTTGCCTTGGATTGCGGCTGGCGCACCATGATGCGGCCCACGCGCGCTACCATTGCCAAGCGATGAATGTGGTCGTCGTCGAAGGAGAAGATGCCCACGCTGTGGCCCTTGCCTCCGACCTCGTGAATCTGCATTATGGTATTGATTGCGTTTTCGAATTCACCCTCATATTTATGTACGGCTAGAAGGGTTGATAGCTTCTCCATACACCAAACGTCGGTGTTAGTATAGCTGCCTGTGCCGATGGCTATGAGGAATTTGCGGTCTTCCGGAATCTCAAAGCCCGCGGCTTTAGCCATAAACTGGGGGGATTTGGCGACAGTATTGCCCAAACGGTGGCATTCCTCGTCCCACATGACCTTCTTCATTGCCTCCTGCTCCGTAGGGTTGAGCAGATACCCCCCCACCTTTACAAGCTCTTGAACGCCCGCGTCGTAGATGCTCTCGTGCATGACGATATTGCCGTCGGCCGAGCAGCCCGAGCCGTAGTCGGAGGTTTTGGAGAGCATCGTATTCATGGCGGCGGTGCCCAGATCGTCTTTGGCCGTCTCGTCCCAGATCATGGTGGCGTTGCCCGCGCCCACGCCGTAAGCGGGCGTGCCGGAATAATATGCGCGCCGCACGACGCCCTGGCCGCCGGTTGCGATAACCAAGTCGCACCTAGTCTGGAGAGCCTCGGCGTAAACCTTATTTATCTTCGCCGCGCCCTGACCAAGAATCTGAATCAGGTCTTCGGGGGCGCCTACGCTGCGCAGCGCTTCGCGCATAAGGCTGATGGTCTTGCCGCCGGTCTTGACCGCGCGGGGATGCGGGCTGAAGATGATGGCGTTGCGGGCCTTTACGGCGTAAATCGCGTTGCCGGCTGGCGTGAGGTCGGGGTTAGTTGCAGGTATGACGCAGGCGATTATCCCCACCGGCTTGGCATATTTAACAATGCCCTTTTCCGGTATCTCCTCGATAATGCCTACGCTCTTTTGGCGCAGCGCGTCGCGGAGCACGCCGCGTATCTTCATCTTTTTACCCTCGCGGCTGACGGGGTCTCCCATGCCGCTTTCCTCGATGCTCATGCTTACGAGCTGCTTGAATGTCTGTGTATTGGCTACGCTCCAAGCAATAGCTTGAATGGCGCGGTCTATCTTTTCCTGGCTCCATGTCTCAAACTCGCGCTGGGCGGCGTCGGCCTTGGCAAACGCCGATTCCAGTTCGTCGATCTGGGCTTGCGTCAGCTTTTCGTAAGCGTTGGTCATGTCGTTCATCCGGCTCATGGTACTAACCTCCTTGAAATCTTAGCGGTATTAATATCTACGTTTATTATACTTTCGTGTTGTCAACCATGTACAATTCATTTTTTCTCTGCAATCATAGACAAAATAAATAATTACGATGAATATCTTTCGCTTGGAATATTTTATTGCTTATTCTCGAATCCCCGGAGCTTTGTAAAGGCAAGCAGCGTAAGCGGAGCAAATATCAAGACGGTAGCGAGCAAGATATACTGCGGAGCGGTGTTGCCGAAATAATTTGTTATCAGGACGATGGGTATATATATAATTCTTGCCGCTGACGACGCGATTGAAACGATCGTCGTCTGATATTTCTCCTCTGTCTTTTGCTGGATTTTCGGCATGATATATATGTTAACGATACCAAAAGCGATTCCCGAAAGCGGGAACAACCAGATAGTCGCTAAGTTTGGCGCTATGATAACAGGCAGCGAAAACAATGTGATGATCACTATCGGAACAAAGTTTTGCGTTGACGTGTTCCAGTGCGTCGTTTTCTTTGCAAACAACGCTCCCAGCGGCGCCGCTCCATACCATAAAAGCCAACCGATTCCCACAAGCCAAACCGGGACGCCTACCATGACCAAGAGCGGCGTTAGGGCCCATATGATCGGATGCGTTACTTCAAAACCAATCGCGTAGGCATAGACAAGCCATTTTATCTCGGCGTTTTTCATAAGGTATTTTAGATTTTCAAGCATATCCTTCAGATGATTTTTGTGCGTAGCTACGATTTTTTCGCCAATATCCTGAATCATTAAAGCCAAAATCGTTGCCGCAAGAAAAGGAATCGCGACCGAAAATATCGCCAATCGGATATCGTGTTTCGAGATGAACATGCCGAGCGCAATAGTAAGGCACATACTGATAATCTGCCAAACGGCAAGCTGCGCTGTCTTTTTCTTAAAAAGCTCGCCCGAAGGATCGATTTTATCCGAATATATTTTGAGAAACGCCCTGTCTACTCCGCCGGACATCGCTAAAAAAAGCCCGCAAAGAATTTCGCTTGCGACGACCATCCAAAAATTCTGAGCGAGTGCATAAAAGATAAACACTGCCGCGAGGCCGATATCTCCAATTACGTTCAGCGCTTTTCTGCTGAACCTATCCGCGAAATAACCCATGGGGACGTCAAACAAAAACAATGTCGCCGCACACATCATCTGCGAGACGCCGATCATAAACTGATCCATCCCGACGCCGTTCCAAAACACCGTCATGATCGGTATGCAAAGAAAGACGCCTGAATAAGTAAGTATTGACTCGGCAAAAATGATGTTTAAGGTGCGCCGGTAGTTTATGCTGTTCACAAGCGTCCCCCTCTTAATAATACGGCTTAACACTCAAAGTATAGGTTATCTATTATAGTGACATAATCAAGCTATGTAAAGCAAACAATGTAAATTAAATAATTGTACAGGACGAATAATTCATTATCACCCTCGTAAAATATAGCATTAAATCCCTGTTTTCCCCCTTGCAAAAGCGCGAGAGCACTTGTGCTTTGTCGCGAAAGCGCATATAATCAATTTTAGCTTTGAACAGTTGATTTTACGTTCATATTTAACACTCATGGGGTAGAACGCGCCTATGTCCATGTTCGTCAAAAAAATGAATACGTGGTATATATGGTTGTTCTTATTTCTGACCGTCGTGGTCGGGCTTTCCGTCTGGATCAGCGCCGGAAATATAGAGTACATAACAGTCACGTCACAAGACGGCATATGGGATCTCAGCGGTGTAACCTGGGAAAATAAAAGCGTCAGGCTAGCCGGTGACGTGGAATATGTGCCGGGCGCGCTGCTATCGCCGGAGGAATTTGCCGCTGCGGATCATATCACGCTTGGCAAGATACCGGACGGCACATCTTATTTGACCAGCCGTGTACGTCTTATTGTAAAAGAGGATGGTTACTTGGAGATTGCAGGTTTTAACGACGACTATGGCAGTCGGGTGTACCTGAACGGAAAGCTTCTTACCTCTAGCGGCAGTCCTGCGGAAACCCATGCTGACAACGTACCGTCCGAACGCTTCATCAAATTTACGGCGGAGCCTGTGGACGGCATTATCGAGATTGTACAGCAGACCTCCAACTTTGTGTTTAGAACAAACACGAGCCATATAGGATGGACGATTGGTTTGCATGAAAACATTGAGCGATTCACTACAGGGTTCAGCTTTTCTTATATCGTTAATATCGGTTTTTATCTCGCGTTGCTTTTGGCGCACCTGCTGTTATTCTTGGTTTTGCCGAGCTATCGGGCGAACCTATGGTTCGCGCTTTTATGCCTTGCGTGGGTGGTACGTTCCGGGATAGTGCGCGCGCGCCCGTTGGTCGTGCTGCTCGGCATCGATTGGGGCTCTGCGTTTCGGGCGGAATACATAACGGCCGTTTCGGCGCTTGTGCTTATCACTCTCGCATACGATATAATCTTTCCCGGCGCTCTTTCAAAACGCNNTACGATATAATCTTTCCCGGCGCGCTCTCAAAGCGCTTGTGCCAAATCATGTATGCGATGTCGGGAGCTTGGGCGCTCTTATACCTTATTGCCGATATTAGATTCATTTCGGAAACGATGCTTTATTACGAGATAATCGCATGTATTTGGGCCATATACGTACTATTTCGCATTATATATAGGCGGCGGCTGAACCAATCGCAAAAGATTATATTTGCGGGCCTTTGCGTTATACTCGTAGGGGTAATTTGGGATTCCTTGTTCTACAACGGGATTATTCTGCCATTTATGCACAACGCCGTGCTTGAAACGGCTGTATTGATCTTTTCTTTGTTCCAAATGGCCGCGATGTTTTTAGGGACTATGGATCATGTAGCGGCGGCGCGGGAAGCCGAGCAAAGGCTGGCGCAGGAAAACGCATCGCTCGAGCGCATGAACCGCCTGAAAACCGACCTTATGACTACCATTTCTCATGAGGCGCGCACACCGCTGGCCGTGTTGGCAAGTTACGCAGGGATTGTTTCTATGGAGCTTTCACAGAAAGGCATAAGCGAACAAACCGCTGCGGATCTTGACAAAATCGTCTCCGAGGCCAAGCGCGTAGCCGACCTTATCGACAGCATGAAACGTTTGACCATGAGCATTACGGAGCCGGCAAAACGGATAAAGCTGGACATGGGTGAGTTGATTCGCCAGACTGCGGCGCTATACCGGCCGATTCTTGAGCGGAGCGGCGTAGCGCTGAATGTGGATGTTGACGCGGAGTTGACGGTGTATGGCAACGCGGAGGAATTGACGCAGGTATTATTCAATATTTTACAAAATGCTAAAGAGCATACGGAAAGCGGCAATGTGTCAATTAGGGCGGCAAACGAGAACGCGCATGTAGCGATTGCCGTGTCCGATACCGGGGCAGGCATAGCACAAAGTATACTGACTCGTGCGTTTGAGCGCGGCGTAACCGACAAAGATGGCGGCACGGGAATGGGTCTTGCTATTTGCCAGAACATCATGAACGCTCATGGCGGCGCTATACAGATAGCAAACGGCGAGCAAAGCGGCGCAGTCGTAACGCTGACGCTGCCCGAATACAAGGAGGACGTCTCGGATGAATCGACGAGGTAAAGTGCTTTTGGTGGAAGATAATGAAGAATTGAACGCAAACAATTCCCGGGCGTTAAATATGATGGGATATGATGTACACCCGGCGCTGACGCTGGCGGCGGCGC
>DBDD01000261.1 GCA_002293365.1 Christensenella sp. UBA941
GGCGGGCTGGGGAGGCTCGGCGGGCGCTGCGGGGCCGTAACGGGCGCGTGCCTTTTGATTGGCCTGAAGCATGGGATGTATATACCCGGCGATACCGGCGCGAAAGGCAAGACATACGAGGTTATCCGCGAATTCATCGCGCGGTTTGAGGAAAGGCAAAATTCGAGCATATGCCGCGAGATGACCGGCGTAGAGCTTTTAACCGCGGACGAAGCCGATTTTGAGCGCATGCAGCCGATATGCAACGCCGCGATACGCGACGCCGTGGAGATTGTGGGGGAGATGTTAAGCCTTTAATAAAACATTTAAATTCGCGATGAACGGAGTAGAAAAGCATAGCGATATATATAATATCCGGATAACGCGAAACAACCGCCGCCACTAATCGTCGGTTGTTTCTTGGTTTCGAATACGATTAGGGGCGACCGCGCATCACACCTACTTCCTCACTACCCGCCCGTCGCTAGTAACCAGCATAGGCGTCGTTACGCCAAACACGCCCTGTATATTCGGCCGGGCGTGGAAATTTGCGAAATTTCCCGTAAAGTCCGGCGTTTCCAGCGTCCCGTGGCCGATTCCGTCCTCGCCAAGGGTCACAGTCGTGGAATACTTTTCGTTCAGCCGGACTATTAATTCCTTGCCCGCCATGTTGTTTCGCCCGTTGGCGATATACGTTTTGAATGTGAACGAGTCTTCCGTTTTTTCAAAACCACGCCTGTTCCTGACGCCGATACATAGCCTTCGTTAATTACATTAGTTGTCTTCTTAGAAAAATCCACCCAGTATTCGGGGCTGCTTGCCCAGCCGGCCGCCTTCGCCGGAACGGGCAAAGCCGCCAGCGCCAAAGCCGCGCACAGCGCGAACGAAAGTATCCTTGTTATAAAGGCCGCGAATATACATAACGGTATCCTCCAAACAACTAAGAAATATTGTTTTCCAGCATACATTATAAAACGCCGCGCCTCACCTGGCGCCCTTTGTGTAAAAACGAGCCGTTTTTGCGCAAATTTGGTTCAGAAAGCAAATCATGGTTATATCGTAGTATTAAATAGACGTGCTGTAAATAAATTATATATTTTATTTATAGTATGTACTTATTTAGGATGATGGTGTGTTATCATAGAGATGCGTACGAAAGTGCGCGCACAAAGGAGCCGGAGGACTGCGGTTGCTCACCGAATTCTCATCCCTGGATTGGGGCGGAAGGAGGTGCTCGCTATGGATGCTGATATGGTCATCATTTTCATGGTCACGATGATCGTTCTGTTGATAGTAGCGAGAAACAGCCGTCCTCGCCACAAGTAACGGCTGCTTCTCTGAACTAGATTAGTTTCGGGAGCACCGCAGTGGACGGCTCCCTTTGTGCTTCTATTATATCCGCTCCAACCTATTTTTACAAGCGAATATTAACTTTTCTTGCTTTTACCTCACAGCCGTCAAATACGACCGGCTGATATACGCGCTGGCGTAGCCGCCCCATTCGACGCGCGCCCATGAGCCTTCGTAGCCCTTTATAGTTACGAGCTCGCCCTTATAGAGCGTCCCAAGGCGCTTGTAGCTCGTACTCGGCCCGGAGCGTACGTTTACGTTTGCCGTGGCTTGCCCGATGGTTCCCGTGGACGGGGTGGAAGGCGTCGAAGCCGCCCCCTGGCGCAAGTAGCTGGCCGAAACGTACGCGCTGCCGTTATTCCAGCTTATCCTGTACCAATTGCCGGAGGATCCGACGACCGTTACCCGCTGGCCGGACGTTAGCCCGCCGACGACGGAATATCGCGTGCTTGGCCCGGAGCGTACGTTCACGTTCGCCGTAGCGTAATACGTACTGCCTGAAGACGCCGGCGGCTCCGTGGGTACGGCAGAGCCAATCCTCGCCAGATAGCTGGCGGAAACATACGCGCTGCCGTTATTCCAGTTGATCCTGTACCAGTTGCCGTTTGTGGCCGTTACGGTTACGCGGTCGTTCGCTTCCAGCGTGCCGACGATGGAATAGCCCGTACTCGGCCCCGAGCGCACGTTTACGCGGCTCGTGGCGTAGAAGTTGCCGTCTGACGCCGTAGTAGGCGTGGGCTGCGGATAATACGTTCCGCCTTGGCTAAGGTAGCTGGCCGAAACGTACGCGCTGCCCAGGCTCCAGTTGATCCGGTACCAATTGCCGCTCGAACCCGTGACAGTAACCGCCTGGCCCGAGGACAAGCTGCCGACGACGGAGTATTGCGTGCCCGGCCCGGAACGTACGTTTACGTTCGCCGAGGCGTAATACGTGCTGCCGGAATAGCCCGGAGGCTGCGTTGGCGTGGGCGTCGGAGCCGGCGCGGTATCGATCCATCTTGAAAGGCTCGAAAGCGGAACATAGCCGTACGAGCCGGAAACGGCGAACCTCGCCCAGCTGCCGACAGTCGCCTGCACCGTGACCCTCGCGCCTCTGGCGAGCATCCAGATAACCGGGCGCGTCGTGGAAGGCCCCTCGTAAACCAGCTGATCCGTGTTCGCGACGGCGACGTAGCCGGCAGGTTCCACCGTTGCGGGCTTTGCAAATAATTGTACGACGTAGTACGTGTCGTGCGTTTCGGAATAGAAGCCGTATACGCCTGTATGGGTATAGGAAGCATAGAGCGTATTGGCTTGCAGCCCGCCCGTCGTCATCCAATGCTGTACGAGCGTCGTGGAGTCGGGCGCGGTTTTGCTGGTATAGCGGTTGCGGGCGGCTAGGTTAGAGTCTATAAAGTAGCCTTGCTCATCCAGCACCGTCGTCCAGTTCTTGCCGTTTGGTCGGAGCGCCTCGTCGCCTTTTAGACCCTCCATCTCCCTCGCCAGGATGCGCGCGCATTCGTTGAGCGTTGAATCGAGCCTAAGCGAGCCGACGCCAATCGCCGCGCGCTGCGCGTTTACGTTGTACGCAACTTCCGATGCGAAGCTGTTGCCGTCGTTAACGCCCGCCGCGGCGGCCGCGGCCGAAGCGATGAGCATCATCAGCGCGAGGCAAAGCAAGCTCACGCGCGTCATTTTTTTCATAATCATTCCTCCTTCTGAAATATTCAGCATGGGTTTGAATCCCGTCATCCTAATAATACTAGACGGCTATGAACAAAGAAGAGAGAAATTGTTAACAATGCGCTTGGTAATATTATCCTTGCCGTAAATCCCGCCCGCGCAGCCAAAATATGCTCGTCGTGTTTACGTCCAAAAGGCGCGAGGCAACGCTGTCGCCGTAGCGGTCCTGAAGCTCGCTTGAAGCGATATTCGTGGCGACGAGCGTCGCCCTGTTTGCCCGCGTGCGCTCGTTTATAAGAGAAAAGAAGCTTTCGCTCGATACGTTGTTGATGCGCGGCTCGCCGCCGAGGTCGTCTATGGCTAAAAGATCCACGTTAATATATGGCGCCAGCGCCAGCGTGTTTTGGTTTTGAATGCGTTCGCGCAGTACGATATCCTGCAAGGCGTAGGCGGTAATCAAAATAGCGTTGTGTCCGCGTTCGATGAGCCTGCGCACTATGCAGCCTAGCATGAACGACTTGCCGAGCCCCGGCATGCCGTAAAACAGTACATTCGGCTTGGGGTTATCGGGGAAGCGCTCGCAGTAGCGCTCCCCGGCGCGCTTTACCTTTTCCATATACGCGCGCTGAGACTCGGCGCGCCCGTTCATCAGGTCGCCTGAAAAGAGGCTTAGATTAAACTTTTCGAAGCTTACGCGCTCGTCCAAGTGCGTCCCCACAAGCGCGGCTTCCATAAGCCTTTGCGCCATGCATCCGCAAGGGCGCTTGATTGGGTCGCCGCAATAGCCCGTATCGCGGCAGTGTTCGCATTCGTATTTTGGCAAAAGCGAAGCGGGGTCGATTCCGGCGGCTTTGAGCGCGGCCTCGCGTTCTAGGATAAGCGCGGCGCGTTCCCTCTCCAGCGCGGCCTTTAGCTCGTCCGCATTGTCCGGAGCTTCCAGTACGGCCTTGCCATAGCGTACAAGCGCCTCGCGCTCCAATAGCAGCGCCTTTGCGTACACGGGCGCTTTTAATCCGGCTTCGCGGGCGCGTTTTATAGCGTCCTGCTCGGCCTTTGCGCGCCGGGACGCGTAGCCCGCCATTATTTCGGTTAATGCGTTCGTATTGTTCATAATTTATAAATCATCCGGATCGTCGTCGCGCAAAACGCGCGTTTCCGGCGCGTACTTTGCATATTCGCGGCGCATGAGGCTGTCGGGCTGCGTGCTTTTCGGCTTGGGTGCGGCGGCCTTTCCGGCGGATGGCCTCTCGGCGCTCGGCGGTTTTTCGTTTAGCGCGGCCTTGGCGGCTGCGAACTCTATCGCGCCCTTATTCTTCAAGTTCTCCAGAACCTTGTCCACATAGGCGAAGTTCGGTTTTTGTATGCGCGTCATCTGGCCCGCGGCAAGCAGCACAGTCTTGAGCGTGAAGCCCCAGCCCGTCCATTTATTATACAGCCAATATTCGTCGACAGTCGGCAGGCGGTCTAGGCCGATATGCCGGAGTACCTTGCGCGCGTCGCTCGACTCTATAGCGCGGCCCAATAGGTAGTTTTCGGCCTCCGCGACAGTTTTTAGGCCCTTATTCGCCCAATCGAGCGCGACGGCGTCGAGATAGCCAAAGCGTATAGCCTTGCCGCCTTCGTCTACGGTTCGGCCTTTTTCGTTCATGATTCGGCCCTTGTCGTCCACAAACCGTTCCAAAAGATATATGACGACCTCCTCGGGTAGGGCAAAGACGTCCAGCCAATCGTATACTCTTGCGAAGTCGCTGAAATACCGCTTGCCAAAAATCCCTTGAATCTTCGTGTTGAACTCGGCGCGCCCGTAGAGCTTTATTTCTTTTACGGATTTGCCTTCGAGCAAGGTATCGTAGATGCGCTCGATTTCGAAGACCGTCTCGCCGCTTTCGTTGTAGCGGGCGATGCCTTGGCGCTGCCAGTAGGCGAAGGCCTCCAATACCTTTGCCTCGTCCATGCCCAGCGCGCGCGCGAAATGCGTTACGCTCGATTCGGAGAGGCCCGGATAGTGCGCCTGCATGAGGGCGTAGAGGTATACCTTGACGAAATCGCCCGGCGCTTTAAGCATGTATTCCATTATGAAGAGGTTTTCCACCGGCGTTTCGGAATGGATCTGGCTCTGTTTCGCAAAAGAGCAAATCGGCGTCTGGTTCACGGCGCACCTTCTTCTATCGCTTCGAGTATACGCATAATAATAGCATAAATAGCAGCGAACGTTAACCCCAAACTGTAGGGGCGATTCATAATCGC
>DBDD01000193.1 GCA_002293365.1 Christensenella sp. UBA941
TGCGGTTGGTGGCTTCTTTTTCTACGCCTTTAGGGCGGGGTGCTATCTCGTTGTTTCAAACTTGATTCCTCCAAGATTCCACGATGTAGGGGCGAACTGCGTTCGCCCGCCGTCTAAACGGTGTGATAATGATTATTCGGGCGAACGCAGTTCGCCCCTACAGGTTATCGGCGTTTGCCTTAGTATAAACTAAAACCAAAGATTTTGCGAGAAATATTACCGCCGCTTCGGCGCGTGTTCCTTTGCCAAGGCGAGCGTGAACGTGAACGTCGAGCCTTGGTTTTCGCCGCCCGATTTCACGCGGATAATCTGATCATGCTCGTCGATAATCCGCTTTAGGATCGAAAGCCCTAGTCCCGTGCCGGATTCGCTGGGCGTATGCGCCTTATCCACCTTATAGAAGCGCTCCCAGATATGGCGCAGATCCTCCTTCGGAATGCCTATGCCGCTGTCCGCGATGGATATTACGGCGCGCTGCCTATGCGGATTCGCGTGGGTGATCAGCGAAAGCCGCCCGCCCTCGCGCGAGAATTTTATCGCGTTGTCCAAAAGATTGCGCAGTACTTGTTCAATTCTATCCTTATCTGCGTAAACGAAACAATAGTCCTGGCGAAAGCGGGCGAAAACGTCCAATTTCTTCGCGTCGATGCGCGATTCAAAGAGGATAAGCGTGCGTCTTAGCAGCTCGTTTATGTCGAATACGCTCGGCGCGATGGGGAACTTGCCGGATTCTATGCGCGCAAGATCCAAAAGATCGTTTATCAAAAGATTCAGACGCTTCGTTTCGTCCAATACGATGCCGAGCGTTTGGTTGAAGTCCGCTTCGGCGATCGTGCCGTCGTACATGCCTTCGATAAAGCCGCGCATGGCCGCCAGAGGCGACTTAAGCTCGTGCGAAACGTTAGCGACGAAGCTTTTGCGCATCTGCTCCAGGTCGTTTAAATCGTCGGCCATTTGGTCGATCGAGGCGGCAAGCTGCGCGATTTCGTCACGCCCGTGAATCTCGGGGCGAACGGAGAAATCGCCCTTGGAGAACCGCTGCGCGACGACGTTCATTTCCACCAGCGGGCGCGAGAAGCGTATCGCCGTGAAGTAGATCAAAAACGACGCGAACGCCACGGCAAAGAGCGACGCGAGCGCGACGTTCCGGTAGATTTGGGCGACCTGCGCCTGGATATCCGAGAGCTTGACGTGCATAAAAATCGCGCCCTGAACCTGCTCTTCCAATACGAGCGGGCGGCCGAGCGTAAGTACGGGCTCGTCGTATAAATTGCCGAAAAAGCCCCGCGTCGGGACGTTGTAGCCGGCCAGTACCTTTTCGCGGATGTCCTCTGGAATATGGTCTATCTGCGCGCCCTCCCACTCGTCGGGATGCGCCGGGTCGACGACTTGCATAGTGTCGTAGTTTAAATCCATGATCCAAATAGCGGCGTTATACTGCCGCGCGATTATCGCGAGCTCTTCCCGGGCCGCGATGCGGTTTCTTTCAAATTTGGTTTCGACTATTTCGTTTATCTGTTCCGCTTCGCGCAGCAGCGTTTGAAGGCGGTCGTCCATAAACTGAATGTTAAACATTTCGGCGGTGGCTATGCCAAAGGCCACGAGCGCCGAAAGAATGACGATCAGGTATATGACCAGCAGCCGCGAAACGACGGTTTTAAACATCGGCTTATGCTTTTACCTCGAATTTGTAGCCCACGCCCCAGACGGTTTTTATCTGCCAAGCCTCGACCTCGGCGCCGAGCTTTTCGCGGATGCGCTTTATATGCACGTCCACAGTACGCGAATCGCCGTAGAAATCGAACCCCCAGACCTGTTCGAGCAATTGCTCGCGGGTGAAGACCTTGTTTTTGTGGCTGGCGAGGAAGTATAAAAGCTCGATTTCCTTCGGAGGCATTTCGAGCTCGATATCGCCCAAGAGCACCGTGTAGTTGTCGAGATTGATCGTTAACCCTTCGAGCGATACGAGCTGCTCCGCCGATTCCGAGCGCCCGAGCCGCCGGAGCACGGCCTTGACTCTGGCCGTTAGCTCCTTCGGGTCGAAGGGCTTGGAGAGGTAATCGTCCGCGCCGAGTTCGAGGCCCAAAACCTTGTCAAACGTCTCGCCCTTGGCGGTAAGCATGATGATCGGCACGTCCGAAGTCTTGCGTATCTCGCGGCAAACAGCCCAGCCGTCCATTTTGGGGAGCATGATGTCCAATATGACGAGGTCGGGGTCGTTTTCGGCGAAGCTGAGCAAGCCGTCCTCGCCGTTGTGCGCGCCGTAGGTATCGTACCCCTCCTTGTCGAGGTACATCTTCAGAATGCGGAAAATGTTCTTGTCGTCGTCGATGACGAGGATTTTTCGCTGCTCCTTCACGAGAACCGACCTCCTTATAGGTATTAGGAATTAGGAACTAGAAAATAGTATCGCCTGCGGGCGGGAAATCACCCCGCCGCCTGCGGGCGGCACCCCTCCACGGGAGGGGAATCTGGCGGCGTGGGTATATGGAGTTAATTCCCCTCTATGGAGGGGTGGCGCGAAGCGCCGGGTGTTTCTCTATTTCAGCGTAACAACCGTTACGCCGGATTCGCCCTCTCCAAACCTGCCCAGGCGGTATTCTTTAACGTGTGGATGTTTGCGTAGGGCGTCCTGTATGCCTGTGCGCAGTACGCCCGTGCCCTTGCCGTGGACTAACGTTACCTCGTGCAAGCCGGAGATGACCGCGTCGTCGAGGTATTTGTCCAGCGCGTAGAGCGCTTCGTCCAGCGCCAAGCCGCGCAGATGCAGCGATTGCGAGGCCGTGCGCGCCGCGAGCATGGCCTTGGCGCTCGTGCCGTGCGAGGACTGCGGCTTTTCGAGTTTTCTTAGGTTTTCCTTGTTTACCGAGAGCTTCATAGCGCCCGCCTGTACGCGTAAATCGCCCTTTTCGTCGGGCAGGACGAGTACTGTCGCCTCCTGCTGTAAATTTATGATCCATACCGTTTCGCCGAGCATGAGATCCGTGGGCGCGCTCCCCCTTACTATCTTCGGCTTTTCCTCGTGCTTATGAAGCGATTGCTCGCGTTTGCGTACGGTGTCGCGCGCTTCCTGTATCGCGCGGCTCGTTGCGTCCTGCTTCAAGAGGATTATCGCCTGCTCCATGTCCTCGCGCGCCTCGGAAACGAGCTCTCTTGCCTTTTCGCGCGCCTGTTCGAGTATCTTTTGGCGCTTTTCTTCGATTTTGTCGTTTTGCCTGTTCAGCTCCGCAAGCACGCCTTCGGCATCCTCGCGGGCTTTTTGGGCCTTTGTAAGCTCGGCCTCGGCTTCGGCTCTTCGCGCTTCGGCGGAGGCTATGACGTCCTCGAAGCGCACGTCCTCCTGCTCCAAGTATTCCCTAGCGCGCGCGATTACGAACTCGTCGAGCCCCAAGCGGAGAGAAATCTCGAAAGCGTTGCTCTTGCCGGGTATGCCGATGGAGAGCTTATACGTCGGCCTAAGCGTCGCGACGTCAAACGCCATCGCGGCGTTCTCCATGCCCGAATGCGTCAGCGCAAAAGCCTTGAGCTCGGAATAGTGCGTCGTGGCGAGCGTCCTCGCGCCCCGATTATGCAGATGCTCCAATATCGCCTGCGCGAGCGCCGCGCCCTCCGTCGGGTCCGTCCCCGCGCCCAG
>DBDD01000042.1:0-153 GCA_002293365.1 Christensenella sp. UBA941
CTGCGCTGAAGGAGATCTGTGATGCCGAGGATTTCGGCCGCGCCGCGAACCTTTTGGTCGATGATGTCCTTTTTCACCTTGCGCAGCTTTAGGGCGAACGCCATGTTTTCGTGAACGGTCATATGTGGGTACAGCGCGTAATTTTGGAAAACC
>DBDD01000042.1:224-3109 GCA_002293365.1 Christensenella sp. UBA941
GCCGCAGCCCGACGGGCCGACGAGCACCACAAACTCTTTATCGGCGATTTCGAGATTGAAATCGTCAACAGCCACTACGTCTTTGTCGTAAACCTTCCTGATCCCTTTTAACGTTACCTCTGCCATTCATCCGGCTTTGGGAACCCGGCCTCCGCCGAAAGCCCCCTTGCCCTCACGCGTTTTGGAGCGCGGGCTTTACGACAGGTCTCCACACTGCCGCACCGCAAGCCAAGCGGTATAGAAGCCTCCTTTTTTCCAGCTTGCACCCGGATATTTTGTGGAGTATCCGGGGCCGCTTTATTACTCCAAGTATACATGCTCTCACAGCGAATTAGCAAGGCTTTATTAAAAAGAAAGCAACGATATACATGTTTTATAATATTTTGCCAACTCTGTGCTATACGGCTTTCATATGACAAGACGCTTGGCCGGTTCTATGGTAAAATACTACTATCAAGCATCGGGGGGTACTGTATGTTCGATCCAAACGATTCGTTCCTATATGTTATCGTCGCGCTCGTAATCGCTATGGTGCTGGCGCAATCGGCTTTCTTTCTGATCAAGGCGTGGCGTAGAGCGCGCGCGCTGGGCATGCAGCCGCAGCTTTTGCGTAAGACGGCGATAGCGTCCGCCGTATTCACCGTCGCGCCCGCCGTCGCCATATTGCTCGGCGTCATAGCGCTGTCGAGGGCCCTGGGATTTCCGCTTCCCTGGCTGCGCTTAAGCGTTATAGGGGCCATAACATACGAAACGACGGCCGCCGCGACAGCCGCCGCCGCACAAGGTTATACTCTGGCGCAGCCCATCACGGACGCCCAAGTTTATACCGCTATAACGTGGGTTATGACGCTGGGCATCATGGCCAGCCCTATATTGGTCGTCCTTCTTGGCAAAAGGGTCGAAAGCGGCGTCATAAAACTCAAATCCAAGGATCAAAAGTGGGGCGAGCTGTTTATGACCGGGCTATTTTTAGGGATGATCTCCGCGTTTTTAGGCGTCGTATTCGCGAGAGTCGGCGAGGGGCTAACAGGCTGGATTCCAGTCTTTGTCATGCTTGCGTCCGCAATAATTATGGCAATTTGCGGGCTGCTACGAAAAAAGCTGGGCGCTTGGCTCGAAGACTATGCGCTGCCTATAAGTATGCTTGGCGGAATGGGTTTGTCCATTCCCATTACGCAGCTTGCAAACGGCATATTATAGGAGGCGGCAGACATGAAGCAAGAAACAAATTATCGCGACGCCATGCATTTTCACGGCCGTATCTGGACGATATCGGCTATACTGTTCCTTTTGGCGATACCTGTTGCAATCTGTCTATATTATAGCGCCTGGCCGGAAATAAGCGCCGTTTTGAAGGGGCTTTTGGGCGTCGCTCCCATATTCTGGACGGTGGGGGCGATAGAGGTGCTAACTTACGTGCCTATGCTAGGTACCGGCGGCACGTATCTCGGCTTCGTTACGGGGAACCTGACGAATCTGAAGGTTCCATGCGCCTTAGCCGCTATGGAAGCAGCCAAATGCAAGCCGGGTACGGAAGAAGGAGAGGTAATATCCACGATCGCCATCGCGGTTTCGTCCATCGTAACTACGCTGATTATCGCGCTGGGCGTGCTGCTCTTGGCACAGGTCAGGCCATTTTTGGAGTCGGAGGCCATGCGCCCCGCGTTCGATAGCATTCTTCCTGCGCTCTTTGGCGGGCTTGCGGTCGTATATGTATCAAAGAATTGGAAAATAGCGCTCGTTCCGTTAGTCTTCATGGTCATTCTATTCATCATTGTACCTTCGCTCGCGGGCTCGGTCGGGATGCTTGTGCCAGTCGGCGCGATTTTAGCCATCGCGGCGGCGCGGCTGCTCTATAAAAAGGGGATGGTGTAAATGGTCTGGGAGTGGTTTCTCCGAGCTGCCGTTGCGATTTATTTCATAATAATCTTTGTGCGCGCTATACGCTTTGTACCCAAGCCGGAGCCGAAAATCGTTCCGGAGCCGGTCGCGCTCGACGGCTCAAGCGCCGAGCGTTTAGCTAGAATGATCCGCGTGAAGACAGTCTCTTCAAGCGAAGGGCATCAAGACGAGGCGGCGTTTCGCGATTTTCGGGCGCTTTTGCCGGAGCTTTATCCGACTGTGCACCGGCATTTGGCGATAACGCGCGAGGAAATCGGGCCGAGCGGGCTGTTATACCGCTGGAAGGGGAAAAGCTCTGATAATCCCGCTGTGCTGATGTCCCATTACGACGTCGTCCCTGCGGACGAGGCCGCGTGGTCGCGCCCGCCTTTTGCGGGCATAATCGAGGAGGACGTGCTTTGGGGGCGCGGAACGCTGGATACGAAGGCGACGCTTTGCGGTATATTGGAAGCCGGCGAAGCGCTTTTGAAAGAGGACTTTGTCCCCAAAAACGACGTCTACTTCGCGTTTTCCGGCGATGAAGAGGTTATGGGCCCGTCGGCGCCCGCTATAGTAAAGGAGCTGGCGCGGCGCGGTATCAAGCCCGCTTTCGTGCTGGACGAGGGCGGCGCCGTGGTCGAGAATATCTTTCCGGGCGTAAAGCGGCCCAGCGCGCTCATAGGCGTCGCCGAAAAAGGGCTGCTAGATGTTCGCCTGTCGGTTAAAAGCGCGGGCGGGCACGCTTCCGCGCCTCCGAAGCAGACGCCGGTTGGCGTTTTGGCGAAAGCCGTAACCCGTATCGAAGCGAAGCCGTTTCCGGGCCGCTTATCGGAGCCCGTAGCGCGCATGTTCGATACGCTGGGCCGCCATTCCACATTTGCGTACAGGATGATTTTCGCCAACCTGTGGTGCTTCTTTCCGCTGTTAAACGCCATGTGTAAAAAGCGAGGGGGCGAGCTGAACGCGCTCGTTAGGACGACTTGCGCGTTTACGACGATGTCCGC
>DBDD01000070.1 GCA_002293365.1 Christensenella sp. UBA941
CTTTTTGAAGGGCGTTATGAAGTCCTGACCGAGCGCGACGGCAAGGCGTTGTACGCGTGGGCGAACGACGGCGATACTCCCAAACCGAAGCCCAAATCTGAAATCACGCCCGAAGGGAATATTGAGGCGCTCTTTACTTCTATCGGCTCCGCCATCGCCAAAAGGCTGGAGGCCGGTGTGGATCGCGGCGAAGTGAGCGCGCTGATCAAGTCCGTCTGCGGCACGCCCAACTACAAGAAAATCACCGACGCCGCAATCGCGGCAAACGTATTAAAAGCAATCGATGATATGGAGGAAAATGCCTAATGGTAAGCAATTGCACGATACTAAAAGGTCGGCTGACGAAAGACCCCGTATTTAAAAAGGTCGGCGCAAATGGGGACACCAGCTTTGTAATGTTCAGCATCGCGGTAAAGCGGCGTACAAAGCCGGGGGCTGAGCCGGAAGCCGACTTTTTCAACTGCAAGGCATGGCGCGCCCAAGCCGACGCCATCGCGAAATTCTTCAAGAAAGGCTCCGGCATCGCGGTGCAAGGTGAACTGCATACCGATAATTACGAAAAAAACGGCGTGAAGTACAGCGCCACAACGGTCGAAGTCGATAATTTCGATTTTACCGATCCGCGTTCCAAGAGCGACGCGGAGCAGAACGTGCCGGAAGACGATGGCTTGCCTTATTAAGCGGGGCGGTAGACGGAGGGCGGGGATTCCCCGCCCTCCCGCAAAGGGGCGTGATGCCCTATAGCGGAAGAAATCTACAGCTTTTCTAAGCTTCGCGCGTTTCAACAATGCCACTATCAATATTATCTCCGCTACGTGCTGCCGGAAGATCAACGCCCCGTAGAAGAAGAAAACGCATTCGCGCAATTCGGAGTGTTTGTACACGGAATACTGGAACAACACGCTCTAAATAAGCTGGCGGTCTTTGAACTGCTGGACGCTTACGCGGATGGATTCGACAAAGCCGTATCCGAGGGATTCCCGCCAAATTCGTATTGTGATTTACGGAATCTGTATTTTAATGACGGCTTTGCGTTTTTCCAGCAGTTTGACGGTTTGACCGACTGCGCTGGGAACGATTACGAAGTCCTCGCCGTGGAGCAATTCATAAAAACGCCGATGCAGGGCTTTTGGTTTCGCGGCTACATCGACTTGCTGCTCAAGGATGCCCAGGGGCGGCTCATCGTCCACGACTGGAAGAGCCTCGGACGCTTCAAAAGCAAAGCGGCTATGCGGGAATATCGCCGCCAGCTTTACCTTTACAGCAAATGGGTATATGAGCATGAAAAGCGAATGCCCGACGTTCTGCAGTTCCATCTTTTCCGTAAACAGCGGACGGAGGCGTTCAATTTCCAGCAAAGCGATTATGACGAGGCGCTGCAATGGGCGGCTGATTCCGTCGCGGAGATATGCGCGTGTAAAAAATATCCCCCCTCCGTCGATCCGTTTTTCTGCGCGCATTTGTGCGGATACCGGAACGTATGCGAGTGGGGCGCGGGTGATAAAAGATGATTATTCCAATTGAGACAATCGAAAAGGCCAAACAGGCGCTTGGCGAGCAGAACGCCCCGTTGATCGCGGAGATTCTGAGCTTGGAGCAATACGATGAGGCAAACCATAAGGCGCTGTGCAAATTCCACGATGAGCATACGCCCAGCTTCATCTACAATCCGAAGGAGTTTAATTATCATTGCTTCGGCTGCGGGCGCAACGTAGATATCCTTGACGCCTACATGCACTCCGGCAAGACGTATATCCAAGCGGTGCAGGCGCTTTTCAAGCGCGCCGGTATTCAGTACGCCTTTGGCGAGGTGGGCGTGAAAACCCACCATCAGTACGCTTATCCCGTCCCCGTTTATGCGGATAATTGCGAACAGGCATATGCGTATCTGGCGCAGCGCGGTATCAGCGCGGCGACGGCGGAGTATCTTGGCTTGCGGCAGGACAAGCAGGGCAATATTCTGATCCAATACTACGACACGAACGACGTTTTATGCGTTTGCAAGGTGCGGCCCAGCCGCCGCGTGGACAAGGGCAAGCCGAAAATATGGTATCTGAAGGATGAAAAAGGCCAGCCCTACGACAATATGCCGCTGCTTTACAACATGAATAAGGTCAACGCCTCCGCACCGCTGCTGATTACATGCGGCGAATTTGACTGCGCCGCCGCCATCGAGGCAGGATGGATCAACGCCGTCAGTATTCCCGGCGGCGACAGCAACACGCAATGGGTCAGCCACTGCTGGGAATGGCTGGAGCAGTTTTCGGAGATCATCATCTGCCCCGACAATGACGCCAGCGGCGAGAAATTCGGCAAGGAGATCGTATCCCGGCTGGGTAGCTGGCGCTGCAAGATCGCGGAGGTGCCGGAGTTCTTGGAGTCGGACGGGAGAACTTATTCCATTAACGATTTGAACGAGGCGCTTGTCAGGCTTGGCAAGGAGGCGGTTCTCAAAGTCATCTTGGCCGCGAAGGACTCACCAATACAAAGCGTTCGCGATTTGTCCGACATTGAGGACGTTGACCTAGATCAGATGGATGGGCTTAACATCGGCATAGATGGGCTGGATCGTGAGCTTATGCGCCTTTTTTACGGCACGCTTACGATTTTCAGCGGTATGCCCGGTTCCGGCAAGACCTCATTTCTTTATCAGATCATCTGCCAAGCCTTGCACGATGGCCTCAACTGCTGGCTGTACTCAAAAGAACTTCCCGATTGGATGAGTAAAAATTGGCTCAATTTCATACTCGCTGGTCGCCACAACATCAAGGAGTATAAAACGTGGAACGAAAGCAGCTATTACAAAGTAACGCCGGATGCGAAGCTGGCGATTGATGATTATTACAGGGGCCGCTGGTTCATTTATAGGGACGATCTTAGCAGTGATCTTGATGATCTGATCGCTTCCATGACCGACGTTGTCCGCAAATACGGTTGTAAGCTGCTGCTGCTGGACAACCTCATGACCATCAATATTGGCGCACAGGAAAACAACGAACTTCTCAAGCAAACGGAAACCATAAACCGGCTCATCCATTTCGCCACCAAATACGACGTAGCCGTTATTCTCGTCTGCCATCCGCGCAAACTCATGAACACCAGCGAGGTCGGCATGTATGACATCAGCGGCACGGCCAACATCGCGAACCTAGCACATCGCACCATAAGCCTGCGGCGCGTCACGCCAAAGGAGAAGGAGGGCGAACCAAATTTCAACGGTAAGGGCTACAAGGTCAAGCCGTGCAAATATGATGTTCTCTGCACCGTGATAAAAGATCGTATTCGCGGGCGGGCGAGCTATCAGTGCGGCATGTACTACGACGGCCCCACCAGGCGCTTCTTCACAAATGAAGGCGAATTTCATCATCAATACTCATGGGATAAGACGAGATACGAAGAAAAGCCCCCTTATCCGATCAAAGACGATGAAAGCGAGGTGTTCGGGTAATCAATCTGATTTATCAGAATTATCACCGGCACAGCATGTTTTCAAATATCCGTATAAACGATTGCATCACATCAAACGAAGCCTACGCGAAAAGAGCGGTTGAATTAGGGCATGGCATCATCTCCACCGCCGAGCATGGCTGGCAAGGGCCATATTATCAAGGCCGCGAACTGGCCGACGAATACGGCCTAAAGCATGTTTTCGGCGCGGAGGCTTATTGGGTGCGGGAGCGCGCTCAGAAGGATCGGAGCAACTGCCACATCTTTTTAGCGGCTAAAAACGAAAACGGCAGGCAGGCGATCAACGATATTCTCTCCGAAGCTTGCCTCACCGGATTCTACGGGCAGCCGCGCGTCGATATCCCGCTGCTCTTATCCCTTCCCCCCGATGATGTGATCGTGACGACGGCGTGCGCGGCCTACTGGCGCTACGACGACATAGAAGACATTACGTTGCGTTTTAAGCGCCATTTCCGGCATTTCTACCTGGAGGTTCAATACCACAATACGCCCCTTCAAAGCGCCTTGAACGCACGTATATTGGACATTTCCAAAAGGCACGGCATACCGATCATCATGGGTTGCGACAGCCATTTCATCCATGAGGCGGGCGCGGCGGAGCGGCAGGACTTCCTTAATTCAAAGGGTATGGCCTACGGGGATGAAGAGGGCTGGTATCTCGACTATCCGACTGGCGAGGAGGCGTACAAGCGCTTCGCGGCGCAATGCGTGTTGGGCCACGGCGAAATCATGCAGGCCATGCGCAACACGGATATCTTTCTGAGCGTCGAACCCTACGAAAACCCATGCTTCACGAAGGATATCAAAATGCCGTCGTTATATCCGTCGTTGTCGCAGGATGAAAAGGATACGCTCTATCGCAACCTCGTATGGGAGAAATGGGGCGAAGAAAAGAAAAACGTGCCGCGCGAACGTTGGGGCGAGTACGAAGCGGAAATCGCCAAAGAGGTCGATATCGTCATTACGACGAAGCACGCGGATTATTTTCTGCTCGACTATGAAATCGTAAAGCGGGGCAAGGAGCTGGGCGGCGTTATTACGCCGTCCGGCCGCGGGAGCGGCGTCAGCTTTTATGTCAATAAGCTCCTCGGCTTTACGGACGTTGACAGGATCGCGGCGCTGGTGAAGATGTATCCCGAACGCTTCATGTCGCCCACGCGCATACTGGAAGCCAAGACGCTGGCCGACCTCGACCTAAATCTAGCGAACCCGGAGGTGTTCGCGCAAGCTCAAATCGACGTATTGGGCGAAGGCCATTCCTACCCGATGATCGCCTACGGCACGATGCAGCCCAAAGCGGCCTTCAAAATGTACGCAAAATCCCAAAACGTTGCCTTCAACGATGCCAACGCTATATCCGCGCAGATCGACAGATACGAAAAGGCGCTGCGCCACGCCAGCGAGGACGACCGGGAGAGCGTTCAAGTCATCGACTATATCGAGCCGCGATACCGCGATATCTACCGCCAAAGCGAGGCGTATAGGGGCGTTACCGTGTCCGCGTCCATCCATCCGTGCAGCTACTTGCTCTATCAAGGCGACGTGCGCCGCGAGATCGGCCTGACGCGCGCGAAGGATAAGATCGTCACCGTAATGGACGGGGCCTGGGCCGAGGCGTACAAATTCCTCAAGAACGATCTGCTCAAGGTCAGCGTCGTGGACTTGATCGACCGGGTATACAAGCGCATCGGGAGGCCGTGGCAGACCATACGGGAGCTTCTCGCGGCCTGCCCGCCGGACAGCGCCGTTTGGGATGTTTACAAAAAGGGCTGCACCATCGGCATAAACCAAGTTGAGCAGGACGGAACCCGGCATCGCGCGATGAAGTACGCGCCGACGAACATCAGTGAGCTTTGCGCTTTTGTCGCGGCCATCCGTCCGGGCTTCGCGTCGATGTACCGTACCTTTGAGCGGAGGGAGCCGTTCAAATATGGAATCCCTTCCCTCGACAAGCTGATCCAGACGCCGGAAATGCCGCACAGCTTCATCCTCTATCAAGAAATCAGCATGGCCGTTCTCCATTACGCGGGCATCCCCATGAGCGAGTGCTACGAGATCATCAAGAATATTGCGAAAAAGCGTGTTGAAAAGGTTCTGCACTATAAAGAGCAGTTCATGGCCGGATTCACCGCTACGCTCATGGAGCAGGAAAAACAACCCCCGGAAGCGGCCAGCGGCCTTTCGGAGAAGGTGTGGCAAATACTTGAGGACAGCTCCCGCTACTCGTTCAACGCCAGCCATTCCTATTCTGTAGCCGTCGATAGCCTGTATGGCGCCTACTTAAAAACGCACTATCCGCTCCAGTTCTACGAGTGCCTCCTTCGGCTGCTCGACGAAAAAGGCGACAAGGCGCGTATGGCGGCGGCAAAAAATGAAGCGGAGTCGTATTTCCAGATCAAATTCCCGCCGTTCCGCTACGGGCAGGATAACCGGGCGATTACAGCCGACGAAAGGGATAATTCCATTCGCTACGCGCTCACTTCCGTTAAGGGCTACGGGGCCGGGGTATGCGCCACGCTGTACGAGTGCGGCCAGCATTCGCACGAAAGCTTCATCGACGTGCTGCTATGGCTGGACAAGCGCAGTATCAAGTCCGCGAAAGTCGCGCCGCTGGTGCGCATCGGCTATTTTGAACGTTTTGGCGGCATCCCGGCGCTGCTCCGTATTCTTGAGATTTTTGACGCTTATCGGCAAGGCAAGGCGAAAGAGATTAAAAAAGACTCCGATCCACCGTATATCCATCTGCTTAAAAGCTTCATAAAAACAGACGAGAAAAGCCGCGAATTGAAAATCTGGCGCGTATCCGATTGCGCCGGGTTCTT
>DBDD01000015.1:0-9080 GCA_002293365.1 Christensenella sp. UBA941
GTATTTGTGCAAGTGGGCGTTTATAGCCCGCTTGTATTTTTTTTATGGAGGTGCGTCAAAATTAGCATTGACCTTATGATCAACGAAGAGATTCGCGACAAGGAAGTCCGGCTCATAGACCAGGACGGCAATCAGCTCGGCGTTGTGCCCCTGGCTCAGGCGCTCGAAATCGCCGACCAAAAAGAGCTCGACCTTGTCAAGATCGCGCCCCAGGCCAAGCCGCCGGTGTGCAAGATCATGGACTACGGCAAGTACCGCTTCGAAACGCTAAAGCACGAAAAGGAAGCGCGTAAGAATCAAAAAATCGTTGAAATGAAAGAGGTGCGCCTGTCTGCGACGATCGACACGCACGATCTCGAGGTCAAAGCCAAGCATGCCAACCGCTTCCTAAAGGATGGCGACAAGGTTAAAGTCTCCATCCGCTTTAGGGGCCGCCAAGCCACCCATGGCGAAATTGGGCTCGAAGTCATGAACACTTTCTTCGAATTGGTGAAGGAAAACGGCAATATCGACCGCCCCGCCAAGCAAGAAGGCCGCAATATGTTCATGATTTTATCCCCAAAATAGCCGCGGACGCAGACACAACCGCCGCTCGTAAGCCATATTGGCTGCACGATATTAATTCCACTGATTTTTTAGGAGGACACCGAAATGCCCAAGATGAAAACCCACCGGGGCGCAGCGAAACGGTTTTCCGTAACGAAATCCGGCCGCGTCAAGCGCGGGCACGCGTACAAATCGCACATATTGACGAAGAAAACCACCAAGCGGAAACGCAATCTGCGCAAGGGCGCCTATATCGCCGCCGTGGAAGAGAAAAATATACGCGCGTTGATTCCGTATAAATAAACGCACGATTGTACTAAAGGAGGATATTTGTTATGGCCAGGATCAAACGCGCGGTCAACGCCGTTAAAAAACGCCGCAAGGTTTTAAAGCTCGCCAAGGGCTACTTTGGCGCGAAGAGCAAACAATATAGAGCCGCGACCCAGCAGGTCATGAAGTCGCTCGCATACGCCTACGTGGGCAGAAAGCTGCGCAAGCGCGATTTCCGCCGGCTGTGGATCACCCGTATCAACGCAGCGGCGCGCATCAACGGCTTAAGCTATTCCCGCATGATGAACGGCTTGAAAAAAGCGGGCGTCGATATCAACCGCAAGATGCTCGCGGAATTGGCCGTTTCCGACGCGGCGGCTTTTGCCGAGCTTGCAAACGTCGCGAAGCAAAGCTAAAACAACATAGCTGCAATCGAAAACATGTAGGGTCGGGCTTTCATGCCCGGCCATTTTTATAAACGTCATTTTTGCACAGACATTAAAACGCCGTCTCTAATATCAGTTTGTGGAGAACGCACCACGCAATTTCGCGGCCAATTCTCCGTCCAAATGCCCGTTTACGGCCATATCGCCAATTATGCCCCACACCTTATCATCGGACAGCGGCGCCCTATAGGGCCGCTCTTCCGTAAGCGCCTGATAAACGTCGCATATGGCCATAGCCCTTTCCGGCTCGCTAAGCCGTTCTCCCGGAATACGGTAGGGATAACCCGTCCCGTCTATACGCTCGTGATGATTGACAGCGTATTCCACGATATCCTCAAGCCCTGGAATCTGCTCTAAAATTTTACGGGAATAGTACGTATGTTTGTTGATTTCAAAGCGCTCCTCGGGCGTAAGCTTGCCGTTTTTATGCAGAATATCGAGCGATACGTCCAGCTTGCCCAAATCGTGTAGAAGCCCGGCCAAAAACATCTTATCCTGCGTTTCGGCATCGTAGCCCAAAAACGCGGCGGCTTGTTTCGCGAGCCGCGCTATGCCTTGGGAATGCGTATACGTAAACCGGCTTCGGCGGTCGATAACGTCCGCAAAGCAGAAGGCGAATTGCAGCACTTCGTCGTAGCCGTAGCGCACGTCGTCGTCCGTCGCGTCTTTATCCGAAAGCTTATACTTCGTCTCTTGATTAAAATAATCGAGCAGGAAGGCCTCCCTCTTCGTCAAATCTATAAACGCACCGAGCACCTTTTCCGAAAACAGCGTTCGCTTCGCTTCAAGCCAGCTCTGTACCTCCAAAAAGAGGCTTCTGTCAAACATGCCCGGCTTATTGCCGAAATCGTCGTCAAAGGTACTGCATAGGCATATAATCTGCGCGGGCTCTGGAATTTCTTCCCCCGAAAGCCCTAGCGGGCCGGAGCCGTCATATAGCTCGTGATGATACAACACGAAAACGGGGATTTCTTCCGGCAGCGGCAGCTTTCTAAGCATCTCGGCGCCGATCTTACAATGCTCGTATAAAGCGTATTCCGTGCTTATGCCGATATCGTGCAAAAGCGCCGCGTAATAGAGCGCAAGCGCCTCATCCTTTTCGAACCCCAATGCTTTCGCTATTTGAATAGAAAGGTAGGCCGTGCTCTTGGAATGCGAAAGATTGTTCTTGCCCGCAATATCTAAAGCGTAGGATAGCCCGAATATTAACGAATGTCTATTGATTTCCATATCGCTCCGCCTCCGCAAAGGGAAATAATTACTATTATAGCATAAATAGGGGCTTGCGCCCCTATTCTTTTCAAATATTCTTTGTTTGTTCTCTCTAGAAGTATCTCTCCAAAAGACCTTGGAATCCCTTGCCGTGACGGGCTTCGTCCTTGCACATCTCGTGAACAGTGTCGTGAATCGCGTCGAGGTTCTGCTGCTTCGCTTTTACGGCTAGATCCTTTTTGCCTTGCGTCGCGCCGTGCTCCGCCGCTACGCGCAGTTCCAGATTCTTTTTCGTAGAAGCGCTGACGACTTCGCCCAAAAGCTCCGCAAATTTTGCAGCGTGCTCGGCCTCTTCAAAAGCGTAGCGCTTATATGCTTCGGCAATTTCGGGATAGCCTTCTCTATCTGCCGCGCGGCTCATGGCCAGGTACATACCGACTTCCGTGCATTCGCCCATGAAGTTTTGGCGCAAGCCTTCGACGATTTCGGGATCGACGCCCTGTGCAACGCCTATGACGTGCTCATCGGCAAATACGAGACCTGTACCGGACTGCTCATTGAACTTCGCCTTGGGCGCTTTGCATTGGGGGCACGATTCGGGGGCCTCCGCGCCTTCGTGAACATAACCGCATACAGTACAAATAAACTTCTTCATAATTAGACTCCTTTTCGATAGTAGTTATCGTTATCGTCTATTATTATACTCCAAACCGCGCTTTTGTCAATAGCTAATTAACGAATATATTTATTTAGTTTAAGTAAAAACTATATATAAACGAAGTAAAGTAATCGACAAAAATAATGCTTGACGAAATCCTGCTTAGTTGTATAATAATAACGATTACTATTATTAAGGAACTGGTTTAATGAGAAGAGGACAACAGGAAACCATACTCGCCGCGGTCTGTACGCTTAGGACGCATCCGACCGCCGACGAAATATATGAAAAGCTTCGCAAGGATCATCCGAAGCTAAGCCTGGGCACGGTATACCGTAACCTCGGCGCGCTGGCCCAAAAGGGCGATATCCTGCGCATAAGCGTCCCCGAAAGCGCGGATCGCTTTGATTTTCGCCTAGATAAACACGAGCACATGATCTGCGAACGCTGCGGCCGTGCATACGACGTCGATGTGGACGTTAAAATCGACTTCCGCGAGCCTGACGCCGAGCTGAAGGGGTATGACTTGGTTTTAAGGGGTATTTGCGCGAAATGCAAAATGTAGGGGCGGCGACCGACCCTACTCGAATTTGCACTTTATCAAATGCGCGTACGGATAATCGCCGAGCGCCTCCGGGTTTTCGATATACTCCTGCAAATCGCCGCCCGCGCGTATACTGCCGTTCGAATAAATCGATTCATACAGCACGATTTCTTTTCCTTTTACAATTTCAACGGGGTCGTTTATCGGGCCAAAGGCGCGTCCTAGCGCCGAGGCGTTTAGCTTGATAGGCTCGCCTTGCAGGCTCACGCGCGAACCGCCCTCGTTCGCAGTGAACGACCAGCTTACGCTTCCGGCTTCATGGCTTATGACAATGGCCAGCCGGCCGTCCATGCGCCCCTCGTCGTCCGAGAAAAAATTCAGGCCTTGCAATGTATTCGTCAAAACCCCGTATTCATAGGCTTCTACCCAAATTTCGCGGCTTTCGTAGTTTTCCTCCGAATAAAAATCGAAAAGCAAAATTTCACGCTCGTTCGAGAGCAGATCGACAATCTCCTTTTGATCCGCCGTCAACGCCATAGGCATGACGGCGTTTTTAGGAGCCGGCGTTCCGGCACAGCCGGCAAGAGCCGTTGCGATTAGGAAACTCATAAGCAACAATAACATTTTTCTCATGATTTCTATCGATTCCTCCAATCATTTCGCGTAGGGGCGAACTGTGTTCCGGTAAACATGTAGGGACGCGATACATCGCGTCCGTGATAAAAAGCGATGCTGGATTTAGGGTCACGGACGCCATATATGGCGTCCCTACAGCCTTCGCCTCAACAAATCCATCGCCTTCATGGGCGTATCGCAATACAGCCAAAGCCTCTCTTCGGGATGCGGCGCGCTTTGAACGCTTTCACCATCCATATTGCGCAGCTCGCGCACGATTAGCTTTTTAGCGGGCGCGCCCGGCGCGACAAGCTCCAATTCGTCCCCGGCGAAAAACCGGTTGCGCTGCGAAATAAGCGCCGCGTTTTTATTGCTGTCGTATTCGAGCACTATGGCCGAAAGCTCCGCGTCCTGGGAATACGCCGCCGTGTTTATTTGTTGGTTCGGAGCGAAATCGCCGCCAAAATACGCCGTGGTATACGGCCTGTGGCTGACGGTATTTAAATCGCGCATGAGCTCGTTTAGCTCCGATTCGCTTAGCCCGCCCGCAAGGTGTGCGTCGATCGCGCGGCGGTAGGCGTTTGTTACTGTCGCGGCGTAGAGGACGCTCTTCATGCGCCCCTCGATCTTCAAGCTGTCCACGCCGATATCCATCAGCTCGCCAACGTGCTCCAAAAGCATCAAATCCCGCGAATTGAAGACATACGTTCCTCGTTCATCCTCTTTCACGGGCATATACTCGCCCGGACGCCTCCGCTCGACGACGTCGTACTCCCACCGGCAAGGCTGCGTACACGCGCCGGCGTTGCTCTCGCGTTCGCCGTTTGTCATATAGTTGCTCAAGACGCATCGCCCGGAGTAAGCGATACACATCGCGCCGTGCACGAACGTTTCCAGCTCGATATCCCTACAAGCGTCGCGAATCCTCGCGATCTCCTCGCGCGTAAGCTCCCGCGCGAGGATTATGCGCTTTATTCCTTGATCTCGCCAGAATAACACCGCCTCGGAATTCAGCGTACTCGCCTGGGTGCTTAAGTGCAGCGGCAAATTGGGCGCTATGCGCTTTGCCAATCGGATTACGCCCGCTTCGCTGACTATCGCGGCGTCTGCGCCGGTTTTATATACGGATTCGAGCCATTCGGCAATAGGGCGAAGCTCGGCCTCCCGCGCGAAACAGTTTACCGTCACGTACGCTTTTTTGCCGCGCGCGTGCGCGAAAGCGACGGCTGCTTTCAGCTCGTCCGGCGTAAAATTATCCGCGAACGCGCGCAACCCAAAGGCCCGACCGCTCAAATACACCGCGTCAGCGCCGTACGAAAGCGCGAAACGCAGCCTTTCCATGTTCCCGGCGGGTGCAAGAAGCTCGGCGGTCGTACTTGGCAAACATATACCTCCAGTATTTATAAAGATTCGTCCATACTATACCATATTAACTATGTCGTTGTCAGCATCCGGCGAAGTATCGGCGGTATTGTACAAAAGCCGAAATGTTGTTATAGTTAATATTATAATTTACCAGATATAATAATTTAAACCATCTGATAATAAAAGTAAAAGGCGGAAACGATATGGCCGAGCAAAAGCATGCGCACGGGGACGAGGCGCATTCGCACCCGCAGCAAGAATACGCCCCGGCGCATAATCACGAACACACGCACACTAAGACAAAGGCGGTACTCAATCGGATTGCGCGCGCAATCGGGCATCTTAACGCAGTGCGCAATATGATAGAACAGCAGCGCGACTGTTCAGAGGTTCTTATTCAGCTTGCCGCGGTGCAGTCCGCAATAAAAAAGACCAGCGAAATCATATTAAAAGACCATTTAGAGCACTGTATCGTGGACGCAGTAAAACAGGCGGCCGCGTAGAGCTGGAGGGGCTCAACCGCGCCGTGGAAATGTTGCTTAAATAGAAATACCCGATATATAGCGGGGCGCGCCTTTAAAGCGAAGCAATTCGTTTTAAGGCGCGCCCCGTTCGCGATGTTTTCACTCCCGATATCCCCCCGGGGGGCTTGTAAGACAACAATTTACAAATTATACTAATTAATGTCCAGCATCGGGAGTGTGACGAGATGGGAACGCGTTTGACGGTGCGGCTTGCAAAAAAGTTTACAACGCTTATCGTTTTCATGCTGGCGCTGTCTGCTATCGTGTTTTGGCTTGCGCGCCTTTCGCCCGGCGATCCGCTTTTTGCGTATTACGGCGAAGCTGTGGAACGCATGAACGATGAACAGCGGACGGCCGCGATGCAAAGGCTCTCGCTGGATAAGCCGATAGCCTCGCAATATTTCGCTTGGCTTAAAAATGCGCTCGCGGGGAGTTTTGGCATATCGCATATCTATAAACGGGACGTGCTGTCCGTTATCGGCGGCCTTTGGAAAAACACGCTGGTACTGGGCGGCGCCGCATACATCCTTACGTTTTGCTTTGCCATATCGCTCGGCGTATTCTGCGCCGCGCGCGAGGGCGGGCTTGCCGATAGGATCATTTATCGCGTGGGCACAGCCACAAGCGTGATTCCCGGTTTCTTCATCGCGCTTATCGCTATTTTGATCTTCAGCGTGAATTTAAAGCTCCTGCCGGTCGGCGGCGCGTATACGATCGGAGGCGGTGACTTCGCGGATCGCGTTGCTCATTTGGCGCTCCCCGTTTCTGTAATGGTTCTGTCGCATCTATGGTATTACGCGTATATGATACGCAACCGCATTATCGAAGCAATTTTCAGTATAGGCATATCTTCACAGAGCGCTGCATGCTTTTACCAAGACGCGATTGTCAAACTATAATACCCTAGTAAGTGGAAATATGCAAGCACACGGTTCCTATATTGTTATGGCAACTATATATAAAATAATAGAAAATTATAGAATCAAAGTGTATAAATGGTTATAAAGGCGCGATATGGAAGCAAAAGAATCCTGTATAGCGCCTTCAATTATCTTACGCAAGAAAAGCCCCTAAAACAGGAGCTTTTCAGACATATTTTGGCGGAGGGAAGGAGATTCGAACTCCTGCGCCGGTTTAAGCCGACAAACGGTTTTCAAGACCGCCNNGCGCATCTGGAATCCGATTCGAAGCTCGCGGCGGCAGCAGCCCTCACTTGGATCGACAATACGTCGCTCGCGCGGGAAAACGCGGATTCCACCATGCCGGAAAGCATGAGTGACCATGGCTATGTTGAGAGTATGCGCTAAAGAGTGTTGCCATGACCCTCAAAAACTGCCACAAAAACGCGATCAGCGGCTAAAATGGAAAAGCCCGCAAACCCGCAAGTTTACTGGCTTTTCCGGCTGGCGGAGGGGACAGGATTTGAACCTGCGTGAGATTGCTCTCTAACGGTTTTCAAGACCGCCCCGTTATGACCACTTCGGTATCCCTCCGTATTGAAGAGCGGCAAATCCGGCTTTTGAATTTGCCGCTCCATGGTACTTAGCCTTTCATTTGGCCCATAACTTCTTCGGCGAAGTTATCCTGGCGCTTTTGCAGGCCTTCTCCCATCTCGTAGCGCACGAAACGGCGCACCGAGATTTTCTCGCCAATAGTGGCGATCTGCTCTTTGATGAGCGTAGAAATCGTCTTGTCGGAATCCTTAACGAACGGCTGCTCCATCAAGCATACTTCTTTATAGTATTTTTCTATGCGCCCCTCGACCATCTTGTCGATTATGTTGTCGGGCTTGGGCTTAGGTTCGTTTTTCGCCTGGGCGCGCAGAATCTCGCGCTCCTTATCGAGCTCCGCCGTGGGTACTTCGTCCTTGGTGACGTAAATCGGCTTTGCCGCCGCGATTTGCATCGCGATATCGTGTACGAGGGCCTTGAAGGCGTCAGTACGCGCAACGAAATCCGTCTCGCAATTCACTTCCACGAGCACGCCGATTTTGCCGCCCATGTGGATATAGGAATCTACAACGCCTTCGGCGGCGATGCGGCTTTCTTTTTTCGCGGAGTTCGCTATGCCCTTCTCGCGGAGATAATCCACAGCTTTATCCATATCGCCGTTTGTCTCTATAAGCGCCTTCTTGCAGTCCATCATGCCGACGCCGGTCATCTCGCGCAGCTCCATAACTTTCTTTGCGCTGATTTCAGCCATATTATCCAACCTCCTAATAGGTAAATTATAAAGTATTATTCTTCGTCGCCGTTAGAATCCGCGTCGGCCTCTTCTTCTTTCGCCATGGATTCGCCCTGACGGCCTTCGATTACTGCGTCTGCAATCTTGGAGGCGATGAGCTTTACGGCGCGGATGGCGTCGTCGTTGCCCGGGATGACGTAGTCGACTTCGTCCGGGTCGCAGTTCGTATCGACAATCGCGACGATCGGAACGCCCAGCGCGCGGGCTTCCATCATGGCGATGTGCTCCTTGCGCGGGTCGACGACAAACAGGCAGCCCGGAATGCCGCGCATGTCTTTGATGCCGCCTAGGTTCTTTTCAAGCTTCTCGCGCTCAAGATTGAGCTTGATGCCTTCTTTTTTGGTGAACAGCGCAAAATCGCCGTTCTTTTCCATCTGTTCAATTTTGCGAAGCCGCGCGACGCGCTGTTGGATCGTCTTGTAGTTGGTAAGCATACCGCCCAGCCAGCGCTGATTGACGTAGAACATCTCGCAGCGTTTGGCTTCCGCTTCGATCGATTCCTGCGCCTGCTTTTTCGTGCCGACAAAAAGCACGCTCTTGCCCGATTCGGCGACGTCGCGCACGAAATAATACGCTTCTTCGATTTTCTTCACGGTCTTCTGCAAATCGATGATGTAGATGCCGTTGCGCTCTGTGAAGATGTACTCGGCCATCTT
>DBDD01000015.1:9171-23299 GCA_002293365.1 Christensenella sp. UBA941
CATTGGGCACGAGGCGCGAATCCACCGAGGTGTCTATTTCCAAAAAAGATTGTAGCACACGCGCGAATCTTTGGCAAGCGCAAACTCACGTCCCTACCGCCATCCCTATAAGCCGCCAATCCCTACAAGCGAGCATCCTCCTTTTTTGTCTCGAGAAGCGCGGCAAGCTCCGCAATCTGCTCCTGGCTCAAGTCGCTGTCTCCGATAAAGCGCGCCAGCATCCCGGCGACGTCGCCGTTGTAATAGCGCGAAACAAAATCACGGTTTTCCTTCGTGACGCAGCTATTTTCGCTAACCGTCGCGCTATAGTGGTAGACGCGGCTGTCGGCGGAGTCCACCTTGTAGCCCACAAAGCCCTTCGCGACAAGCCTTTGCAGCAATGTCTTTATAGTCCTTGGACTCCGGCCTCTGCTATCTTCCAATCGCGCGACGATTTCCGCGGAGGTCATAGACGCCCCGCGTTCCCACAACGCTCGCATAATCTCCCATTCTGCGCTGGAAATATTGTAGCCCACGCCATCACCGCTTTCACAAACATTTGTAATCGATTCGTTCATAAACCACTAAAGCTAGATAATAAAAAGCCGATATAACAATTGACTACGGATATAGTCCATGGTATTATCTAGGAGCAAAAGTTGTCTATAAAAATTATAGCCCAATCCGCAAGGGATAACAAGCATAGTTTTCTAAGGTTATCGACTACAAATGTAATCTCGGGGTGAATATTATTGCATCACAGAAAGGCGGCATAAGCAATGACAGTATGGCGGGGTTTCTTTGTCCCACTCACTCCCCGCTATAGCTGCCAAAATAAGGCTTACCGGTTTTATGAACAGCCTATTACTAATATAGGTTTTTTTTAATGGTAATTTCATTGTTTCGTCTAAAATATCGCGATCGTATTGGATTCCCAAAAGGTAATCGCCTGCGAGGAAGCGAAACATCTTCAAAGCCTCCCCTACCCCGCCTCTTTGAAACCGCTGTCCGAATACGGCTGCGACGGCTGCAAGGGCGAGCATTGCATATGTACGGTGTGCAAGATAAAGCCTTGCATTTTAGAAAAGGGGCTCGATAGCTGCGCCGACTGCGATAGCTTTCCTTGCGAAATTATCGAGGCCTTTGGAAGCGACGGGATGCCCCACCATAAGCAAGCGATTGAGAATCTAAGCAGGATTCGCGAAAACGGGGCGGAGCGCTGGTTTGAAGAGTTCAAGGCCTCGCTGCGCTGCGATAAGTACGGCGAGCGCCTTTCGTGGTATTATAGCTGTGCAAAACACTAGGATAATGTGGAGCGAAGCCGCTAGACAGGGCTGCGCGTATGAAGCGCGTAGTCTTGCACATCGATAATTTATGCTTTGGAGGCGGATACTATGAAGCGCCGGATCGCGATTATAACAGGCGCTACGGGAGGCATAGGGAAGGCCTTCACGCGGCTGCTAATACAGGAGGATATAGACGAAATCTGGGCAGTCGCACGCAATAAAGATAAGCTCTCAGCCCTGAAAAACGAATTTGGCAGCAGAATATTTGCAATATCCAAGGATTTATCAAGCTTTGATGAATTGGAATCCATCCGCGAAATGTTGGAAGCAAATAAACCAACCGTCGCTTATTTGATCAACAATGCCGGAATTGCGCGGATGGGCAACTCCAGTGGTTTTTCGGCGGAAGAAATCGATTCATCGGTTTCGATCAACTGCGCCGCCCCCGCCGCCCTATGTTCCCTGTGTATTCCGTACATGGAAAAAGGCAGCCGTATACTGAACATATCCTCCGTCGCGTCATTCCAGCCTTTGCCCAATCTAAATCTCTACGCGGCTTCAAAGGCCTTTCTGAGAAGCTATTCCCGTTCGCTCCACTATGAATTGAAGCCTTGCGGGATTACTTCTACAGCAGTTTGCCCCGGATGGGTCGATACCGAGCTGTTAAAAAAAGAGGTCAACGGAATACCGATAAAGTTTCCGGGCATTGTATCGGCGGAGAAGGTCGCGCTCAAGGCGCTGCGGGACGCAAAGAAAGGCAAGGATATATCGGTTTGCACTCTTTTTGCCAAGTGGGAGCATCTTCTTGCGAAAATACTGCCGCAAAGGCTTTGTATGGCAATGTGGGGCTATATTATCAGACGTTACAAGAGTTAGTTATGCGATGATCAAGTCGAATTTCTATAGGGGCGGATGGTAATCCGCCCGCAGATTGGATCCGGGACGATTGCCATCATCCCCTACAAGGAGCGCCAAAATGCACGACAACGAAAAACTCATATTCAAAGACCCCGAAGCGCCGCCTACGAGCGAAGCGCTCGAACAAGCCCTCGGCGAAAGCTACGCCGCATACGAAGCGCTTCAGGATTCCTTGCCATGCCTCGAAATCGAGCAAGAGTGGCTATGGTATACGCCCTACAAGGCCTGGCTCGCCAAGGGCCAGCATTATTGGACGACGCCCCGCGGCGCTCGTAAAGAGAAAAACTTCTACTGGCTGTACGTCTACGAAGGCCATTTCATAGTTGCCGTCTGGTTCAAGGAAAAGAACCGCGCGGAAATACTCGAAACCGACGTCTGCGATAGAATCAAAGAGCTGATCCATAGCGCCGATTCGATGGGAAAAATGCCCACATTTCCCGTGGTACTCGACATAACCGCCGCCGAATCTCTGGCCGATCTTTTCGCGCTATTGGATTATAAGAAACGAATAGAAAAATGAATATAACAACATAAATAATATAGACATTAAAAAGAGGAGGACAGTATGAACCGAAAGATTAAGGCAGTGCAGTACGGCTGCGGCAAGATGAGCGTGTACCTCATGCGTTACATGCTTGAAAAGGAAGTAGAGATTGTAGCGGCGTTCGACATGAACCCGGCTGTGATCGGCAAGGATATCGGCGATATTATGGGCGGCTCGAAGGCGGGCATAAAAGTGTCGGACGCGAAGGACGCCGGTAAAATCCTAGCGAAGCTAAAGCCCGACGTGGCTATCGTCGCCACGATGAGCACCATGGCGGACATAAAGGACGCCTTCTCGGTTTGCGCCAAGAACGGCGTAAACGCCATCTCGACCTGCGAGGAATCGCTGTATCCCTGGAATTCCTCCCCCGGAATCACGAAAGAGCTAGACGCTTTGGCAAAGGCAAACGGTATCACGCTTGCGGGCAGCGGCTATCCCGACTTATATTGGGGCGTATTGATCGATACGGTTGCCGGTTCCATGCAAAAGATTACGAAAATCACAGGCGTTAGCAGCTACAACGTCGAGGACTACGGCATAGCCCTAGCGAAGGGCCACGGCGCGGGCTTGAGCACCGAGGAATTCGAACAGGAGATCGGCAAGTACAACGCCATGAGCTCCGACGAGCAAAAGAAGCTCGTTGAAAGCGGCGAATACGTGCCGAGCTATATGTGGAACCAAAACGGCTGGCTGTGCAGCAAGATGGGCATTACGCCAGTTTCGCAGATTCAAAAGTGTATCCCCACGACGCATACCGAGGACTTGAATTCCTCCACGCTGAACATGACGATAAAGGCGGGCCAGCCGACGGGCATGCGCGCGATCGTTACGACGGAAACGAAGGAGGGCATAACGCTCGAAACGGAGTGTATCGGCAACGTGTACGCGCCCGGCGAGTTCGATAAAAACGACTGGACGTTCTACGGCGAACCTGAAACCACGATAAACGTGAACCGGCCCGCCACGGTTGAGCTAACCTGCGCAAACCTTATCAACCGCATACCCGCGCTTATAAACGCCGAGCCGGGGTATGTCTCTACGGACAAGATGCCGAATAACGTCTATCCCGTTCGGCCGTTGAACGAATATGTAAAGTAACATTTCTTTGTTGTAGGGCGGCGTTTTGCCGCCCGTTTCAGTTCTGTATATATAAACTATATTTCATGAGAGTATATTGTATAATATTGTTGATATTAGCGCTTGTTTATAGTATACTTTCCCAATAATAATATGATAACAATCGATTATTAAGCGCAAATACGCCGAAAATAAAAAGCAGTCCCTATAAGGAGACTATGTATCGTGCCAGTAGAACAAAGAGCCCATACGCTCGCCCGGCTCGACGAGCTGCAAATTCCTTATGAGTTAGTAAGCCACGCCGCCGTATTTACCGTCGAAGAAATGGAACGGCTACAGCTCCCGCACACGGACAGGATCGCAAAAAACCTGTATATCCGCGATGAAAAAAAGCGTGGTTACTTTCTCGTTACTATGCAAAAGGACAAAGGCGCAAACCTGAAGGAATTACGGAGTAAGCTCTGTAGCAAGCCTTTATCGTTTGCGAGCGAAGACGATTTATATAAATACTTGAAGCTTGGCAAGGGCGAGGTTTCGCCGCTAGGCGTATTGAACGACGCGGATAACGCCGTTACGGTTATCATCGATAACGAAGTAAAAAACCATGAGCTTATCGGCGTACATCCCAACGACAACACAGCTACGGTATATATTGCCGTGAACGATTTGATAAAGCTCCTTAACGCGAAAGGTCAGAAGGTCGTGTTTTTAGACTTATAGATGTTTTGTGTTTCGGGCGAAAAGCCAAATGTTGAGAGTTTATATAATGTGAATGAGAGGAACGTATGTCTAAACGAACACTGACGCCTGAACAAAAGAAGCTGGATATCGATATTTGGATTATCGCCATCGCTTCCCTCGCCGTTCTCGTACTATACATGGCTTTCAACGATCAGATCGTATCCCTTTCAAGAGACGGCGGCGTAAATATACTATGGCGCGTGCTTGTTGTTGCGGGTATCCAATTTTGTCTTGCGGGTTTGGGAATCGTAATCGTCAGCGTCATAAGAAAAGAAAACCTCTTTGCATATGGCTTGCGGGCAAAGGGCGCGCTTCTATCCATCTTTTTATGCGTGCTTTGCTTTATTCCAAATATCATTTTTTCCATGGCGACGGGGGAACTAGACGGTTACCTGCCTTTCCAGGGGGTATGGACGACAAAAGATGTGTTGGCAAGCGGTTTCCCGTTCAATGCGCTTGGAATGATCCTTATAGCGGTCGCCTGGGGATTCTTCGAGGGATACAACTATGTTGTCATAAGCGACAAAATAAACAAACGCTATCCAAGCAAAAGCAAGTGGCTTAACTGGGGCGCAATTGTCTGCGCTGTCCTTTGCGTACTTATTCACGGCGCTATTGGCGTTACTCCGGAGGGCATAATCGAAATGCTCACAATTTTATGCATCATATACGGTATGTTGATGGTCAAGGAGTTCACAAATAACGCGTGGGGCTGCGTGTTCGTTTTCGTTTTTTTGTGGAACGCGTTTTAGCGCCGCTAATATGCGGACGAAATTTTATCTTCGCCGCACAAGTGCGTTTTAACGTTATAGAATAATGAATTAATCGGAGGCCGCCATGAAAATCGTAAAAGTCTATCGCGAAAGCATACCCAACGTAAAGCTGATCGGGAAGCGCTATACCGCATCGGATCGGGACGCGTCCGGCACCTACGCCGGCCATTGGCATCAGTGGTTTCAGCAAGGCTGGTTTGACGAGCTAAAGCAGTGCGCGAGTGTTCCCAATTTAAGCAACGACTGTGTGGGCGCTATGCGCATGACGGGCAATGGGGATGGATTCGAATATTGGATCGGCGCGCTTTACGCGGTGGATGCCGAGGTTCCGGAGGGCTTTGAAGCGGAAGATATCGCAGCTTGCGATCTGGGGATTTGCTGGCTCTACGGCAACGAAGAAAGCGGCGAACTATACAGCATGGAAGCCTCCGATATGACTATGGCGGCTTTAAAAGAACAAGGCTTTAGCTATTCGGAGCGCGGCTGGTTTTTCGAGCGCTATAATGATTCCCGCTTCAATTCGCCGGATGAAACGGGCAACGTGATTCTGGACGTTTGCGCCTGCCTGGTATAATTAGGCGCGGGACAAGCTAAAGCAAGCTTTGACCGTTCGCGATCGAGGCGCGTTTATCTATTGCCGGGGGAATGATATTGCATCAAATAGTTACCGCTAAAAATCAAAATGTCATCCATCAAGTATTTGCAGGCCGCTGCAATGTTTTTATCGTGACCGGCGGAAAAAGCTTCATTCTGATCGACGCCAGCGTCGCGAAATATAAAATCGAGCTTTTTGAAGCAATTGATAGCTTTATCCGCGAAGGCTATGCTTTTCAGGGCTTAGTCGTTACGCATTGCCATTTCGACCATGTGATAAACGTTTATGCGGCGAAACAAAAGTATAAGATGCACATTTACGTTCACGCGCGGGAAAAGGATTTTTTAGCCGGCGGGAAAAGTCCCGCCATGATAGGTACGAATCCATTATTAAAAGTAATAACAACGTCCTTCCAAAAGCCGTTACAGGCTTTTGCCCGCTACAAAGCCGCCGAACCGGATATCACTGTGGAAAATGATAATTTCAATCTAAACTCATTAGGCATAAACACATATTTACTGCATACGCCCGGACATTCCCCCGGCTCAATGAGCGTTATTGTCGATAATGAAATAGCCTTAGTCGGAGATAATATGGTCGGTATGTTCAAAGGCTCGCTGTATCCGCCATTTGCGGAGGATCCGAAGCTATTGATAAAAAGCTGGGAGAAGCTCCTCGATACCGGCTGCCGCCTATTCATACCGTCTCACGGCAAAGCAAGTACCCGCGATACTTTATTGCGGCAGTATCAAGCGCTGCAATAGAATTCACGTCAAGCGCTTATATGAATTCTACGATAAAAGAGGATTCGAGCGCACATATACCCGGCAAATTGACATTCTGATGCGCGGAAAGAAGATACCGCACGAATGCTTCCTATACAGCAAGCGGCTATAGGGGATTACGCACATTATAGTAAATAAATTTGCGCTTGACTAACACGCATCATTCGGCTATACTTTTAGCTAGCAAGCATTCGCTAGCCAATAGGAGGCCTTAATGGAACCCAAAGATACAAAATCCCGTATTCTATCCGCGGCGTTAGAATTATTTTCTACGAGTGGATACGAGGGCGTTTCCGTCAAGCAAATCGCCGAGGGCGTCGGAATAAAAGACAGCTCCCTTTATAAGCATTTTAGCAGCAAGCAGGAAATATTCGATACGCTGCTTGAGCAAATGAACACGCGCTTTGCTGAAACCGTAGCGTTCTATAAACTCCCGCAAGGTGAAATTGCAAATGTCGCCCAGGAATACGGCAAAAGAGACCTTATCTGGCTAAAAAAAGCCTGCGAAGCGATATTCCTGTTCTTTTTGAAGGATGAAAAAGCTTCTAAATTCCGAAAGATGCTCATGATCGAGCAATATAGAAATCAAGAAGCGGCTAAAACCTTCCGCTCATGGTTCGCAGACGAGGCGATAAGCTTTCAGGAGGCGTTGTTTACGGAAATGATAAAGCAAGGCTATTTCATCGAGGCCCCGGCCAAGATCATCGCGCTGCAATTCTACGCGCCATTTTTCCTTCTACTGTGCCTTTACGATACGATGCCGGAAAAGGAAGACGAGGCGCTTTCCCTTTTGATGGCGCATATAGAACATTTCGCGAAAACAAACCAGCTTTATGATGAAAACGGAGAAAGAATATGAACATCCATTCGCTTTTAAACGAAGGCGCTCGCGATATCATGAAAACGTTGGGGCGCTTCTATTTGAACAACCCGCGAGGCGTTGCCTTTCTCGCTTCAACATTGCCCCAAATAAAGAACGGAATGCAAAAGCGGGACATTTCCGAGCATAGCGGCCTGCACATTCCGCCGTTTCTAATCGCCAGTATCGCCTCCGAATGCAATCTATTCTGCGCGGGGTGCTATGCCCGCTGCTGCGGCGCGTGTACCGAGCGCGGCCATCAAGCCGATCTCTCGGCCGGCGAGTGGAGTAGCGTCTTCAAGGAGGCTTCTTCGCTGGGCGTTTCGTTCGTACTGCTTGCCGGAGGCGAACCGCTTTTAAGGCGCGACGTAATCGAAGCCGCTGTTCCATATGACGACATGATATTTCCCATATTCACAAACGGCTTATTGTTGGACGGTGATTATATCGATCTGTTTCATCAGCATCGCCACATGATACCCGTTTTAAGCATCGAGGGCGGAAAAGCGGAAACCGACGCAAGAAGGGGCGACGGGGTTTACGATAGAGTCACCAGCGTTATGAAGCGCTTAAAACAAAAGAAAATGCTTTTCGGCGCTTCGATAACCGTAACATCGAATAATATCGAAGCCGTTATCTCCGACGGATTTATTGGCGATCTGCACGAAAGAGGCTGCGGGCTTCTGATTTTCACGGAATATGTGCCGCTGGAAAAGGACACGGAGGCCCTGATGCTTTCGGTAGCGGAAGTGAACCGCTTGAACGACGCTGTGACCGCGCTCAAGGGCCGTTTTACAAACACGATAATCCTATCATTTCCCGGCGACGAGGCGAAGATTGGCGGTTGCCTCGCTTCCGGGCGCGGATTCTTCCATATCAATCCTAGCGGCGGAGCAGAGCCGTGCCCGTTTTCTCCATATGCGAAATATAACGTGAAAGAAACGCCTATGCTTGAAATATTGCAATCACAGTATTTCGCAAAGCTTCAGGCGCTTGCTGCCTCCGAAGAAAGCCATGAGGGCGGTTGCGTGCTGTTCCGCAAGGACGAGGAGGTGCGGGCTATTTTAGGGGCGTAAGCAACATTTATGAGCGATAAAAGTATACAGCGCCACCAAAACTATCGACATAGAGCCAAAAGAAAGCCCGTCGCTTTATTGGACGCGACGCGCTTTCCGGCTTTGATTAATATTTACTTTGCCCTTCTATTGATATAGAGCTTTGTTTTGGCGCAATCCCCCTTTGGAGCGGTTGCGCTACATCATGAGACTAAGCACATTGCCCATGTTCGACATTTGGTTCTTTTGCATGGAGAACTTGTACTGTTGGATAATGTTGCCGGTTCTGAAGTTTGTGATTTCTTTTGCCAAGTCCGCGTCTTCGATACGGCTCCTAGCGTCCTGTTGGTTCACTTCGCCGGTCGTGGTATTGCCCGTCGTAAAATCAAGCCGATTCGTCTGAGCGCCAAGATCGGCTCTCGCGCCGCTGACGACGTTGAGCGCGTTGTCCACATCGTTCAAGCTCGACGTATTTTCCGTAACGTCGTAATTTTCCATGCCAAGGGTATTCAAAGACATGTCGTCGATAGACACGCTCATACCGCTGCCATCGGCGTGGGAAGCGGCGTTCATGTTCTGGAACGAACCGTCGAGCAGCTTCATATCGTTGAACTGGGAACCGGCTGCCATATCACCCAGTTCGCTTTTCAGCTGGCTGACCTCTTCTTGAATCAGCGCCTTGTCGCTTTCGGAATAAATGCCGCTGTTTGCTTGGACGCCCAGCTCGCGAATCCTTTGCAGGCTGTCGCCCATCGTGCTTAAGGAGCCCTCGGCCGTGTTCACCAGATTCTGCATGTTGTAGGAATTATCCGTACCTTGATTCAGACCTCTGGCCATTGCCTCCAGCTTTTTGGAAATTGCGAGGCCGGATGCGTCGTCCGCGGCGGAATTGATCCTTTTGCCGGAAGAAAGCGTCTCCGTCGATTTGCGGATTCTTTCGTTGTTAATATTGTGGAGGCCGGATCCAAAGCTCGCGGATCTAATCGCCATGCTCATCAAAATTCACCTCTTCTCCAATATCCTGCTGGGTAAATACGAACGCCGTATGAAAAGCTTGAATTATAGACACACGCATCCATACTTTCTCCCATAATCATTATAAGCAATCCTCATGAAAACGTCAACAAAAAATTTGGATTTTTTGTAACAAAAATACTGTGCTTTTGTATCGATTTTTATATCGGAAAATTAGCCTATATACAGGCATAGCTATATATTGACATAAGAGCTCGCGCTGGTTAATATTACACTACACTATAAACGCATGCGCTGATTTCAATCCGCAGCGGGGCGGCTTGTTCGACGCCGCGTAGTTGGCTGGTTCAATCGGCTGCGTATTATTGGGGGGAGCTCTTCTGACTGCAAAAAACGACAAAGCTATTCTGAAACGCCTCGCCGAGCAAGTAATGGAGATAGCATCCAAACCCAAGCAAAGGGAGCGGCGCGAACTGTGGCGCAAGCTTAATTCGCTTAAGATGGAACGCCCCATGGTAAACGTCAATAAATTCATGTGGTGGCAGGAGCTTTATCCCGACGCCGACACATTGCGTTGCTGCGACCCCGCGTGCCGGGAAACCGAACGCTATTTACTGCAATGCTTGCTGCACGACGATCTGGACGACGATACGGTAATCGAGCCTTGGGTAGAGCTGCGCAGCATATATGGCCGTCCGTATATAACCGCGCTGGATATGGGCGAAACCTATTGGGCGGAAAACGCGTGGGGCATTGCGTTTAAACGCAGGCTCAGCGATATGGAGTTCGGCGCATGGGCGTTCGATCCCGCTATTGTCGAATTGGACGACGCAAAGAAGCTCGTTTTGCCTGTGCATACGATAGACGAACAGAAAACTATGCAGCGCTTCGACGCCGTATCGGAAGCAATAGACGGCGTAATGCCCGTCGTTATGGATCGCGGGCCCATGATCCGTACTTACTGTGGCAGCGTCATCCCCGATCTTTGCCTGCTGCGCGGGCTGGAACAGGTTATGTTCGATATGTACGACAATCCGGAGTGGCTGCATGAATTGCTCGCTTTTATGACGAACGGCGTAAAAGGGCTGCACGCGCAGGCGGAGCAAAAGGGCGATTTACGCCTTATCAATCAGTTCAATCAAACTATGCCTTATTGTGAAGACGTGGCCGACCCTTCCCCGGACACGGCGCCGGTAAAGCGCAAACAGCTTTGGCATTATTTCGAGGCGCAGGAGTTCTCGTCCGTTTCGCCGGAGCAATACTGGGAGTTCGCCGCCCAATACCATAAAACGATGGCCGAGGAATACGCGCTTGTCGCATACGGCTGCTGTGAAGACCTGACAAACGTTATTCCCTATCTAAAGCGCATACCGAATCTTCGCAGCATAGCCGTATCTCCTTGGGCAAACGTCAAAAAATGCGCCGCGCAAATCGGCGGCGACTATGTGCTTTCATGGAGGCCGAACCCCGCCGATACGCTGTGCAACGCCTTTGACGCGGATTATGTACGAGCCACGCTAAAACAGGGTTTGGAGGACGCGCGCGGCTGCAATGTCGAAATCAACCTCAAAGACGCCTATACGATACGAAAAGACCTCGCGTCCTTGAAAGAATGGGTGCGAATCGCGAAAGAACTTGCTGAACGTTTCTAGCGGTTTTCCCGCCTTACGCGCGTCGCATGCGTTCCAAAAGCCTTAATACCAAAAGAACTTCTTCGCGGTTTACGATGTCCGAAGGCGCGTTTCTTCTTATACAATCGAGGAAATGCGTCAATTGCTTTAAATACATGTCCGTTTTTGGTACCTGCGTGCCGGTCTCAAGCTGCCCGGCGGCTAAAATAGGCTCAAACACGGCGGGCTCCATACCATTTTCATATACGGTAACCTTGTCCCCCTGGCAAACGGCCAGGCCGCGTTCAAAGCAAACGCGGGCATAGGTGGTAAACGGCATAGGCGCGTCATACCACGCCGCTTCCGCAAAAACGTCGAAGCCGTTATAGGTATAAATGAATCTATTAAACTCGGCGGTTGGTTTACTTGCGGAATTGCCCTTTATCATGCGGCAAGAATCGGGTTCGCCGAACAGGCTGACGATCATATCGAGATCGTGAATATGTAAATCAAACGGCACTAGGCCGCTTTTGCTTTCGTCGAACGCCCAGCTATCCTTGCTCCAAACCGGCGACGTGGAGAGCCTCGCGAAGCACGCGTCCGTAACGCCGCCGTATTGCGCGCTATCGATAAGGCGACGCAGTATTTTGCTCGCATAGGCAAAGCGCACAACATGGGCGGCCAAAAGCTGTACGCCTGATTCATCTGCCGATCGATAGAGCGCGGCCGCTTCGCTTTCATGGAGCGCCAGCGGCTTTTCCACGATCGTATGGACGCTTCTCTCAAGCGCGGCCAGAGTGTGGGAGGCGTGCAGATGCGTCGGCGTACAGACGCACACGACATCCAATTCTTCCGACGCGAGCATATCCGAAATATCGGGATACACGCGAATATCACTTTGTTCCTGTGAAAAAGACCGTGACGCGACAGCCGTAACGGTACAATGCGGAATGTGCGCAAGGGTTTTATAGTATAGCCTGCCCATGCCGCCCATACCGTCAATGCCCACTCTCAGCATGCGTTTATTTTCCATTTTACCGCCTCATATTTTGTAAACCGTGCTTGCCGTTTTCCACAGTGCCCAATCCAGCGCGTTCACGTCTTTGATTTGCGCGCGGAACGTTTGCAGCGCCGGCAGGAGGTTTCCGATTATATCGCTGGAAAACATAACCCTATCCGCTCCGAATTCGTTTACCATGGCGCCTATAGTCGTTGACGGCATCCAGCTCGGTTCGAGGTATACGTTTTCAAAATGGCGCGCCAGAAGCTGCGCCTGCCCGTATTGCTCGTTGCCGCCGGTATGCGCCAGTACTATTTTTACGCCGCGAAACGCCTCCGCCGCCTTCCATATATTCATAGGCGACGCAAGCGGCGCGCCCAGCCCCGTATGTATCATAACCGGCACGCCGAGCGCCTCTGCCACTGCGAACACATGCATGCCGTCCGTACTGGACGGATTTACCGCATGCGCTATAGTTGTAAGCTTTAGGCCAACAAACCCCAGCTCCTTTACACAGCGCGAAGCTTCTTCTTCGTATTCGGCATGCCTGAAATGAGGGTTGATAGAAGCCATGCCGTATATCCTTCCGGGATACTTAGCGCACATCGCTGCGATCCTGTCGTGCGCCGCGCGCGTGTCTTCTATGTAGGGCCTGCATATAAATGGCTGCACGATAGCCTTTTGCACTCCGGCCTCGTCGTATGCGGCCATGAGCTGTTCTTCCGTTTGTACGTCGTCAAATACGTAGTCCTCGCCCAAATGAGCGTGTACGTCGATAATCATTTTGCCTCCGTTTATGAAAGAGGCGGCTTGGGAAAGCGGAATTGCCCCGCGTTCCCAAGACCGCCCCGCGTTCAGCTTTAGAAATTAGCCTTGGTAATCCCTAACGGTATCATAAGTAACAACGAAGTTCTCCGGCGTTACCCAGTAGCCGACCTCTTCGCCGTTCATGATCCGAACCGCCATGTTTACGGCCAGCCAGCCATACTGCTTCACGTAGTAGCCAACGTCCGCGACCCAGCAATTCGGTTCGCCCAGGAAGTTGTCCAGCGCGACCTGCTCTGCGCCGTAGGAGTAGATCATAACGTCGTCTTCACGCCCGGCCGTCTGTACCGCCGCAAGCATGCCCTGAGCGACGTTGCCCGTGTTGGCGCCCATGAGAATCTTTGTATCGTCGGGATGCGCGGTCAGGAAGTCCGCCGCGAGGTTCCTGGATTTGAGCGTTTCGCCGCCGCCGTCGTACCAGAATACCTTATCGTCCGGCAGATCGATGCCGTTCGCGATCATCGCGTCGATAGCGGATTGCATACGGATGCGCATCGGCTCGCCCATCGCCTGCGTCCAGGATATCACGAGGGCATCGACCGTGCCGCCCCATGTGTCCTTCACAACCTGAGCCATGTGCTCGCCTACGGTTCTGCCGGCAACGGCCGGGTCGCCGCCCATCGTCCAGCAGCGGACGATACCCTCTTCGCGGTCGGCGTCAAAGTTTACGTCGAAGGGAACGACCGGGATGCCCGCTTCCATGGCGATATCCATGATGCTCGAATTGCCAAGCCAGGCGGCGTCGATGATAAGGTCGACTTCCTGAATGGCGAACTGCTGGTAGTTGGTCGGATACTTGGATACGTCCATGTTGGCAAAGCTCTCGACCGTTTTGATGCCGTACTTTGCGCATTCTTCGCGCATCGCGTCCATGTAGATCTTGGAGTTTTCGTAGCCCGGATCATAGCTGTGGATACCGAACGTCCAATCGTACTGAGGATATTCCATCCCCTCTTCCGCTGCAATACCGGCTAAAACGTCGACTTCTTCGATCAAGTCCTGAATCGGAGGCTTGATGAACGGCTTGCTGGCAATAAATACTTCTTCAGCCGGTGCGGGTTCCGGCGCGGGCGCTGCGGGTTCCGCCGCAGGCGCTGCGGGTTCCG
>DBDD01000157.1 GCA_002293365.1 Christensenella sp. UBA941
CTTTTATTTTGGCCGTGCTGACAATAATGAGCGTGGTCGGATTTTTTACGGCGGCGTCGGCGGCTGCGACGCTTACCGTTGATGGCATATCGATTAAAGCAACTGTACGCACCAAGAGCGGAGAGTCGCTTTTCCCAATACGCCTGATATGCGAAGCGCTCGGCAGCAAGGGCTACAAGTATTCCTACAAGAGCGGTAAGGCTACCATTACAGCCCCCGACGACATCTACAAGGTAACCAAAGGATCAAAGACATACTACTACGACAACGGCGGGGACAGCATACGCCTGAGCATAGCTCCCGCGCTCTACAGCAGCATGCTGTACGTTCCCGAAAGCTTCATGACGGACATGATGGGCTTTAGCTACTCCAAGGATTCCGCCGGCAACCACGTATTAAAATCGGTGGGAAGCACGACGACGCCTACAAACACGGGAACCATTCCAGGGACGACGACGCCAACCGGTACGCTCGGCAACGTCTACCTCAACGAAAAGCAGCTAACAGGCACGGCATATACCAACACGAGCGGCTACCTGATGGTTCCGCTGCAGCCGTTGGTGCAAGCCCATTCAGGCACGATGTCAACGACGGGCACGACGTCGATCATCATGGTTAACGGTACATACTTCTATATCGATCCCTCCCAGACGATGTTCAACTATAACGGACAGCAGCTCATGATGCCCACAAAGCCGGAGCTTTCCAACGGTATATTGTACGTGCCGATCGCCGTAATAGAAAAGGTATTCAGCGCCACGTACACGTTCGTCGGCGGCGTCCTGAAGCTTACGTCGAGCGCTGGCATAGCGGCGGCGGAATACCCCATTCGCCTAAACGGCACGCTGCTTAGCGTAAAGGGCTATTCGAACCTTACGGGGAAATACATGCTGCCGATCAAGAATATCGGCGAAGCGCTGGGCTGGACCGTGTCGGCGTCGAGCGCCGGAGTTGTAACCTGCACGAAGTCGGGCGTTACGATTTCGTTCACGCCGGGTTCGACAACCTATACCAAGAACTGGGGCACCATTACGTATGCGGCCTCCGAGATACGCAACAACGACGTATTCGTGCCGGTCGAGTTCCTAGTCGAAGAGCTGGGCCTCTCGAAGGCGGAGCTTCTCAATAACGAGATAACGATAACCACGGCGGGCGCGATTGTCGGCGGTATTCCCATCGTAATCAACTTGGGCGACGGCATGAAAAGGCAAACGACCCTCTTTGCAAAGGCCAGCGCGAACAGCCAGACGGTTTTGGTTCCGATTAACGAGCTGGCGGAAATATTTGGCTATCAAAATATATCCTTTGCGGGGCAATTCTACTACCTGACGCGGGCGGATAGCTCGAAGACGGAGCAGGCGAATATTACGCTTTCGATCAATACCTCGACATACACTCTTGACAGCACGAGAACCGGGCGGCAAGGCTCCTTCGTTTCCCAGGGCACGCCGGAGCTGAACGGGATGACGCTTTACGTGCCGATGGATATGATACAGGCGGCGACGGGCATCACCTATACCGGCTCCGCAACTACGAACGTCGAGATCAATCTGACCACAAAGAATCCAGCGTAATACCGCGCCGCGCGCATGATCAAACAAACCCGGCGGACATCCCGCCGGGTTTTTCGCGTTTATACTATGCGGCGGTCAGCCCGGTCACCCGGGCGTGCGGCTTGAATTGCCGCCGAATCTGGAGGAGCTTATCGAAAACGGCTTAGCGCGGCGAGAACTCAAAGACCATACAGACGGACAAAGCCCATATGTTACGCGGTATACGCTTGATCTGGATATAACGCTGGTTGTTACCGAGCATCGTTATCCCAAAGGAAGCGTGCCGCGCGGCGCGGAAGTAGCTTATGGGGATAACATTAAGTCGCTGGCGGCGCTGCTGTGCGTCGAAGGCGTCATCGCCCAAGAGCGCCTGTCAAAATTATTCAGCGAAATGACGCGCGGCGCGATACGCTTGTCCGATGCGTCCATCGAGAAATTCATGACCGAATTGAGCGTTAAACTCGACGGAGAAATCGCGCATATTAAAACCAGCCTGCTAAATGCTCCGGTAATGAATGTAGACGAAACACCGCAGAGATGCAGCCAGAAGCCGGATTATAGCGGCGATGAACCCGTACTGCATAGCTCGAAAGGGACAAGCTTCAACGTATATATCCGCACACACATCAATACGATGAATTGCTCGAAAAAGGATACAAAACCTTGGGAACACTTAAAGCCAAAGAAATCGGTCATCATGAGCTTCGCAAAATGTCAAATAGGCTTACGGAGTTCAAAGACAACTATCTGCTCTTTATCTGCGACTACCGGGCGCCCTTCACAAACAATCTCGCCGAAAGAGACTTACGACCTTGTAAGACAAAGCAAAAGGTTTCCGGTTGTTTTAGAAGCTGGGCCGGTATGCAAACCTTCACCAGAATTCGTAACTTTATTTCCACGCTCAAAAAGCGAGGCTTTCATTTGCTCGATTCCATCTCTTATGCTTTTCGTTCTATTCCTGTACTTGCTTTGGCTGAGTAGTAACCAAATAGGGAAACTCAAAGACGTAAGGTCTTGACATTATAGGGCGTTTAGGGCATAATCCCGTCTTTGACAGTTGGTGAGAAATAAAATCCTTGAAACGCCCTATTTTGCTGGGCTCGCGGGTTTTTAAACAGATTTGCGAAGTATNNGTGTTATCGTCGCGCATAAATCCACTGATTTAGGGGGATTTGTGTCCACAGTCTAATTTTAGCCAAGCGACGAACAAAGTCAATGGGGGGGGAGCTAATTACTAACATTACTATAGAGCAAAACAAATTGTTTGACACAAAAAGCGGCCTAGTTATGCGGCCTAAAGCCCTCTTTTTTATTTTCGAACTGTCAAACACCCGTGGCTGAGTAGTAACCAAATAGGGAAACTCAAAGACGTAAGGTCTTGACATTATAGGGCGTTTAGGGCATAATATACGAGCGTTATGGCATATGGGCGATTAGCTCAGTTGGTAGAGCACCTGACTCTTAATCAGGGTGTCCCGGGTTCGAGCCCCTGATCGCCCACCATCGAAAAAGCCCTAAATCTCTCGGGATTTGGGGCTTTCATTTTTTACCATATTGCCCCAAAAACCCCTTGTCCGACTATTGTCCGACTATTTTTGAAACTTTTGAAAATCGCGCTCTTGCGCTCCAGAACTGAATTTTCCAGCTAAAGATGAAGCTGCTTTGCGTTTCGCGTCGCTCGTGACCGTCCTATAGAAAGCCAGCGTCGTTACAATGCTTGAGTGTCCAAGCATTTCCGCGACCGTCTTCGGATCGATTTTATCGTCGATCAGCATAGTTGCGAAAGTATGCCTTAACCGATGGAACCGAACATCGTCGTCGCCGAGATCGACCGCATCCAATATGCGATGGAACTTTCTATAAACGGTATGGTAGCCGAGCACTTTTCCCGATCTCTCACCCGGAAATAGCAAAGCGCCACTTCCATGTTCCTCCAGATGCTCCCGAATACCTTTAAATTTTTCTCGGTATAGTATCCACTCGTCCAGCACGGTATTAAGGGACTCGTCATAAATGATTTCTCTGACGCTGCTCATCGTTTGGGTGGTCGAGATATCCGTCCATTCCTTGATGGTCTTGCCATTTTCAAACTCAAACCGCCTTACAGCGCTCTTATCGACCATAAATGAGCATTCTCTGCGATTCCATGACGAGTGTGTTAGCGCCCGCACCTCACCGATTCTTAACCCCGTGTAGAGCATGGTAGTGATCAAGACTTTGCAAAGTGGATCCTGCATTAACGCATCTAAGAGCTTTTGAACCACATGTCCCGGCAAACTCAGGGCTCTGCCATTCATGGCCATTCTTTTTCCTGTCTTCGTTAGAGGCCTCTGTACATCCTCCATGTAGTTATAGGGAACGACGCCTTTCTTAACTCCAAATCGGAACGCTGCTCTTAGGAGCGTGATTAGCGCTACCATTACACGTTCGGAAAACTCATTAGTGTCGTTTTCATTGGCCCGGTATTTCGACGTCTGTGTCCGGTTGATGCACGTTTGTAAAACCTCGGTATCAATCATGTCTAACGGTAGATCATCTATTTCGCTCATGAGACCAGCGAGATAAAAATAAAAGCCCTTTGTCCTCGATTCTAATTCACGTCCGTCTTTTCTCACCTTGTACTTGCCAATAAAAGTAATCATGAACTCCTTAAATGGCATTTGGCGCGTGATATCATCTTCAACAGGCTGCGAGAGGAGATAATCGATATTAATCTCTGCGGCATCCTTCAAAAATCTTTCTCTTGCTTCGGCCTTCGTTTTGCCGGTGCGCTCGATCCTGATCCTAGTACCATCTGGCCTGACGCCTACATCCCCTATAAAGACCCATACGCCCCTATCGTCGCGGTAGCGCAACCCTCCTTC
>DBDD01000035.1 GCA_002293365.1 Christensenella sp. UBA941
GGCTCCTGTCGCGCCAGCTGTTGCCGCCGCTTCAGCGCCGGTTGCTCCCGGCGGCGTGATCGAATTATATGTCGAGGATTTGAGCGTCTAGGCTTCTTACAGACATTTAACCGGCCAGCGCGGGGCGAAAGTCCTGCGCTGGTTTTTTCATCGCAAAATGCTCTACCGTAAGCGACGGCGGAGCATTTTTTGTTCGTTTATGCTATACGCCTCGCGAATAATGGTATATAATATAAAGAATTAAATGTAAGCGGAATAAATATAAGATGGGGATAGATATGGAATATATAAGAAGACATAAATCCTCAAAACCTGTCTCCGAGCGCCAATTTAGAGGCGAAGCTCCGCAAGCGGTCGTTCCCAACTCCGCTTTGTTGCCGTTGCTGCAAAATGTAAGTTCTGAATCATCCAACGTTACCGGCCTGCCGGACGCGATGAAGGCGCGAATGGAACGGTTGACAGGCGTGCCTTTAGACGACGTGCGCGTACATCGCGATTCCAGCAAGCCTGCGGAATTGGGCGCGGCGGCGTACGCAAAGGGCAGCGAGATTCATCTCGGGCCGGGGCAGGAAGAGCATTTGAGCCATGAATTAGGGCATGTTGTGCAGCAGAAAACGGGGCGGGTAAAGCCGGCGTTCGAGCTCAATGGCGAAAAAATCAATGACGACGCCTCGCTTGAAGAGGACGCGGACGAGATGGGCGAAGCTAACGCCGCCGAAGCGCCAAAACTCAGTCGGCCTGCGCAAAGCGGCGCGGCGGACGTAGTACAGCGGGAGTTGATAGCCGTTGGCAATACCGCGCCGGGGCAGACTGAAGTGATTGGCATAAACGCAATGCCTTCCTTCGGGCGAAGAACGTGGACGAGCACCATAGGACGGCTCTGGGGCGCGGGCGTGGGCAACGCGTCCAGCCTCTACGCGGGCCATTCCAGCGTCATATCGGGGTCGCTAAACGCGGGCGCGCGGTTAAACCCGCTGGCAATCAATCCCGTAACGGATGTTTTTATGAACCCGGCGGGCGGCGGAGATATGCCGGTAGTTGAAAACGTGCCCAACGCGCAAAGCGGCCCAAGCAACAGTGTGGGCAATATGAGAGCCCATGGTTTCAGCCCCCGGGGCATGTGGAACAGCTTGATGATTGGACTCAACCGTTTTTCCTTCGGCCTGCTGGGGAGCAAAACCGTTCAAGGCGGCTATCATAACGACCGCGGCGTAACCGGCGACCCGCTGTCGAGAACGCTAACGACGAAGGTTACGCCACAGACGCGAACCCTTTGGGATCAGCTGGCGTCGCAAGACTTAGACATGACAGACACAAGCGGCATATATAGCTTTAATCCCACCACGCGCAATAAAAAGAACGCGCGCAATATCGATAACTGCACCACGATCGCTCTGCGGCGTGCACATACGATATGCAACGAATTAATAGACGGCATGCAGGACGATAATATCGACAAAGCCAATATTATTACCTTGCGCGGCGAGCTAAACAGATTGATCGATGCGATTGCGGAAAGAGGCCGGGGTGAGGAGGGGAACAATATGCAAGGCCGCCTGATGGGCGCGCTTCATACGAGATACGGCGATTGACTACATTTGCTTTTTCAACAACGACCACTTATACTCCTCAAACTGTTCAATCGCCGGCATAGAACTCTGTGCGCCCTTATATTGTACGGAATAGGATGCGGCGATTTGACCGTATTGTATCGCCTCGGCCAAGTCGCGGTTTTTTGCGTAGGCCGCTGCAAAGCCGCCCAAGAAGCTGTCGCCTGCGGCGGTCGTGTCTACGGCGTCTGCGGCGAACGCCGGGTAAACTTTGCCGCCGTATAATACGCCCGCTTCGCCCAGAGTAACGATGACGGTTTTAATCCCACGCTTCTGGAGCGCTAGCGCGGATTCTTCCATAGCTTCAATGGAATCGCAACGCCGACCTCTTATGCGCGCCAATTCGTATTCGTTGGGGACAAGGATATCCGTCAAAAGGATCATCTCTTTGGATAGCATAGCGGCGGGCGCGGGATTCAGCAGCGTCGTTTTTTTCGCGGCCTTGGCGATTTTGAAAGCGTACTCCGTAGCGTCGATCGGCGTTTCATGCTGCGCCATAATCATATCGCAGCGCTCTATGGCGTCCCTATGCCGTTCGATATACGCCGTATCGACTATGAAATTCGCACCGGGTACGACGATAATACAGTTGCAGCCATTTGCGTCCACGCTTATAGCCGCGAGGCCGGTATGCGTATCGCAGCGCTCGACCCGCGAGACGTCTACTCCGGAGCGTTCCATCTCTCGGAGTATGAAATCCCCGTAAGAATCGTTGCCAACCTTGCCTAAAAATACGACCTCCGCGCCCAGCCTCGCGGCGCAAACGGCCTGATTCGCGCCCTTGCCGCCCGCGTACTGCGCAAAGCTTTCGCCGATAACCGTTTCCCCGGGCTTGGGGATTTCGGCGGCGGTCGTCGTTAAGTCGATGTTGATTGAACCCAGGACGATTATCATAATCCCAGCCCCTCGCGCTTGAAAACATGCAGCTCCATCTTATCGACCGCTTCATCGATAAAGCGCTGGTAATCGAGCTTTTCTTCTTCTTGCAGAAGCACGTCTATTCGCGGCTTCGTAACGGGATGCTTCGGTACGAAAAGCGTGCAGCAATCCTCGTACGGCAGCGTGGAGGTTTCAAACGTGCCGATGCGCTTGGCGATGGTTATAATTTCGAGCTTGTCCATGCCGATAAGCGGCCGGAAAACCGGCATGCTGACCGTCGCGTTCGTCGAGAAGAGCGCTTCGAGCGTTTGGGAAGCCACTTGCCCTACGGCTTCGCCCGTGATGAGCGCCTTAGCGCCCTCTTGCTCGGCGGCGCGCTCGGCTATGCGCATCATCATGCGACGCATAAGTACCGTTATGTACGTATCCCTACACGCGGAGGCGAGCTCCGTTTGCAGCGCGGTAAACGGCACGACAAACAGACGGACTTCGCCGCAGTGCTCCGCCAAAAGGCGCGAAAGCGTAAGCACCTTTTCCTTCGCGCGCTCGCCGGTAAACGGGAACGAGTGAAAATGTACGGCAGAGATGGCGACGCCGCGCTTAGAAAGCATATAACCGGCGACAGGGCTGTCGATGCCGCCCGAAAGAAGCAGCATTGCGCGGCCGTTCGTGCCTTCGGGCATGCCGCCCGCCCCCAATTCCTCGCCTGCGTAAATATACGCCCGCTCGCGTATCTCTACGCCGATTTCGATTTCGGGCTCATGTACGTCGACCTTCAGGCCGCTGAATTCCTTCAGAAGATATCCGCCGAGCTCCTTTGCTATCTCCATGGAGTTTTGGGGGTAGCGCTTGTCCGCGCGGCGGGCGTTGACTTTAAACGTCGCGTTTTCGTTGTTTCGCAGCGCGAGGCGCATAACGGCTGCCGCGGCGCGCTCTACTTCGCCCGGCTCCTTGGAGACGGCCAGCGCGCGCGAGATGGAGTGTACGCCGAACACCTTCCTAAGCCGAGCTATAATACGCTCCTCGGCGCTTTCGGCAAAGCCGGATACATAATAGCGCCCCTCGCCGCGCATAACGGCAGCGCCGGAGCCGGAAAGCGCGCGCTCCATAGAATCGAGCAGCGCGCGCTCGAAATAGGGGCGGTTCAGCCCCTTTAAATGAATTTCACCGTAGCGTACGAGGATGACGTTTTCCATCAGGAATATCCTTTCTTAATATAAGGTAGGGGCTCTGCTCCTGCCATCGGAATAATAATTCTAATCTTGTAGGGGCGCGCATTGCGCGTCCGCGGTTCATTGTGTTTTTTGCACCCCATTCGCCAGGCTGCGCCGGGCGAATGGGGTATATTTTTTATATCGCCAAGGGGCTTCGCCCCTCGGCGATTATTGTTTTAAGCTTTATCTTCCGATTTTTCTCAGTTTATTCACGTTTTCGATTATAGCCTCCGCGACCGTATCCATTTCCGCGACCTTGTTGAACATGCCCAGGCTTATACGCAAGGCGCTGCGGGCGCGGTCGTTCGGAAGGCCCATCGCTTCGAGTACGCGGTTGCTGGTCTGATTTTTCTTCTGCGAGCAGGCCGAGCCAGTGGAGACGCAGATGCCGTACTCCTCAAGCGCGTGCAGCAGCACTTCGCCAGGCACGCCGGTAAAGGAGAGGTTTAGTATATGGGGCGCGCTTAGATTGATATCCGGGCCGTTGACGTAGACGTCGCTTAGCTGCGCCAAGAGGCGTTCCATCAGCCTCTGCTTGCATTGCCTAAGCTTGTCTCTTATCGCATCGCCGTTTTCGATATAATAACGAATCGCCGCGTCCATGCCGAGGATACCGGGCGTATTGAGCGTACCCGAACGGATGCCGCGCTCCTGCGAGCCGCCGAGCAGCCCCTTCCCGATACGCACGCGCTGGCGGATCATCAGCGCGCCAACGCCCTTCGGAGCGTTAAACTTATGTCCGCTGATGGAATATAGCTGCGCCGGCACGGGATCGAACGGCAGCTTGGCAAAGGCTTGCACGCCGTCGGAGTGGAACACGGCGTTCGGCGCGTAGCGCGCCATGATGCCGGCTATTTGGTCAAGATCGTTTATAGCGCCGACCTCGTTATTTACGTGCATGATGCTGACAAGGGCTGTGTTTTCGTTTAACGCGGAAGCGAGCTGATCCGTCCGGACTGTTCCGTCGGGATTTACGCCTAAGAATACGACCTCCTGTCCCATCGCGTCGAGCGCGCGAAACGTCTCGAATACGGAAGGATGCTCCACTTGAGTGGTAATAAAGCGCCTGCGGCGTCCTCTGTGGACGTTTGCGACGCCAAAAATGGCAAGGTTGTTCGATTCCGTCGCGCAGGAGGTATAGACGATTTCGCCGGGAAGAGCGCCGAGCGCGCGCGCGAGGTTTGCGCGCGCGGCTTCAATATGGCGGTCGGTTTCTACGGCAAAGCGGTATACGCTCGCGGGGTTTGCGTAGTTGTCGGTCATAGTACGAAAAGCGGCTTGCGCGGCGTCGTCCATAACCCGCGTCGTCGCTGAATTATCCAAGTAAATCATGGGGAACTATTCACTCCCGTCTGGGATATTATTAGAAGGCTGCGCGGCTGCGCGCGCCCGTCTCTTTATATTATGCCGTGCGCGCGTATTCGGGTATTCGTATCATATCACAAGGGCTGTCCGCTGTCGAACCGCGCTTGAATACATTGCAATGCTACTGTGAAATACCCGCCGCTAATACGCGCCGGCGCTTGCGCCTTGAGGCGCGATAACGATCCAAGGGCCGCCAGCGCCGTTCTCATTCGCGGCGGCGTCGCCGTTCTCCAAGTAGTGGGGGGCCGAGGCGACGGCTAACACTTCTCCGCTCTTTTTCGAGAATATCGCCGCTCCGCCATACGGCGCGAGAGCGAACCACGTATCCTTGCCCACGATACCGTCCTCCGCCAGACCGAAGGCGCGCTGGACTTCGATAATAGCGGCTTTCGTATCCTCGTCGTATACTCCGTTTACTGAAATCGCCGGTATCGAGGGATGCGAGGCCGCCAATTCATTGAGGCGCGTTTGTAGCGCGCGCACGTCGCTTGAACCTGAATCGCTTGTAACGTAGATTTTCTCGTCGTTTTCGGCGCGGGAAGCATAAAGCTGCGGCTGTGCGGCCGTTTCTTGCGGCTCGTCCGCTATTTTGGACGCTTGACCGATATGGCTTGCGCTTTCGGATGTATTCGCATAAGGCGCTGCGCTTTGGGGCGTTGGTTGAACGGTGAAAGCAATGGGCGCATCTCTTTCGGGTTGAGCTTTCGTCGCGGACTCCACTTTGGCCGGGATTACGCACGCGCCCAGCGCGCCCGCAACAGCGACAACGAGCATAATCAGCGCGGCGGACAGCGTTTTTATCGCATGGGATGCATGTTTATAGTTCATAATCGCGATTAACCTTTCTTTTACTGTAGCCTTGTCCCGGCACATCGTCGTGAGCGCTCCGATGAACCGAGCCGGCGCAACCGCGCTGATGAGCGTTTCGCCGTAGGTTTGCTTTCCTTTTGCGTCCAGAGCCTTGATAACGGCCTCGTCGCAGCTCAATTCGCAGGCTTTATCGATCTCTTTATGGATGAAATAGGCGAGAGGATTGAACCAATGCGCGCATAAAACGAGCAAGCTCAGCCATTTCAACGGGATATCTAAGCGCCTGTAATGCGTTAGCTCGTGCTCAAGGATGAATAAAAGCTCCTCATCCGAATACGCTTTGTCCGGCAGCACAATGACCGGGCGGAATAGGCCCGTAAGCATCGGCGTCCGGGCGAGGGGGTTGCGCTTGATGGCGACTTTGCCGTCGCTGAGCCGCCTAAGCAATTGTTCCTCGCCGGGGCTTGCGCTGCGATGCATCCTTTTCAGGTTAGCTGAAAATCGGGCGTAGCCGTATACTTTGATTCCGAGCGTGATTACAGCGCCCGCGACCCAAATTAGCAGCAGATAATCGACCGTATGCAGCGAAGAGCCGAGGGATTCATCTCGCGCACGCACTGCGTCGATGAAGCTGAATTCCTCGCCGGGTTGAACCAATATAGGCATGTTTGGGCGATATATCTCGGTATGCGGCGCTTTCAGCGCCGCGTTTACGCCGCCGGGCGCGCTATCTATCGCGCGGAAGATCGAATCCGTTACGCTGAACCCGAACGATACGGGTAGCGCCAGCCGCAGCAATACTACCAGCCAGACGTAGTATTGAAACGATTTCGGCAATCTATGCCGAAACGCCCACTTTAGGGCGAACAGCAGCAGCGCGAGCGCGCCGCCCGATACGGAAAGGGATAGAATAAGCTTTACGGCGTCCGTCATACTACTCACCCACCTTGAACATCGCCCGCAGCTCGTCTAAATCCGCGTCGTCGAGCGACTTCGCGCTAACCAGCGCCGCAATAAGGTTCTTGGCGCTGCCGCCGTAGAGCTTGTCTATAAGCGCGCCCGTCGCGTATTGGCCGTATTCCGCCTCATCTACGAGCGGAGCGTATTGCACGGGGGAGCGCTTGTCCGCTCGGAGCGCGCCCTTTTCTACGAGCCTATACACGAAGGTTTTTACGGTGGAGCCTTCCCAGCCGGTTTGAGAGGTGAGCGCGGCGCGCATTTCGGCCATCGTAAGCGGACGCTTTTCCTGCCATAGCAGGCGCAGCACGCGCAGCTCCGCGTCGGATATTTTGGATAGAATTTCTGAATACATCGCGAAACCTCCTAGGTTACATTCGTAACCGCACTCATAGGTTACAACTGAAACCCGGTTTTGTCAAGTGCTTTTTGCAAGCTAAGCGAACAAAGCAATTTATTTACTCTCTGCTTTTGGACGACTACGGAGCGCCGCCGTCCTTCGCCATGGATACGCGCGAAACCTGGCTGCTGCCATGGTAACCATAAGCGCCGTATGGATTTTCGTCAGTTTTACCTGAGCAGAGGCATGCTCCCCGCCAGCTTATTGACCAGCTTCTTATCTCCGCATATCGCCAGGCCGAAATAGCGCAGGCTGGCCTCCGGCGCGTCCGCCATTTTGGCCGTAAAGGCGTCGTAGGTATTGCAGCTTTGGGCGACGTCCGAAAAGTCCACGACGCTCAATCGCTCGAATTCCTGATGATACAGCCTTTCGCGCAGCGATTTGAGCAATTCAGGATTGCCTTTTAGGATAGGAATAGGAATTGCTATGATGCCGAGATGGCTGTTGCCGTCTTTATCAAAAACGTCGGGGCCTATGAAATCGGGAAAGCGCTTCCCGATATTCAGGCACCGCCAGTCCAGCGTCTTGCCGTCAACCTGCTCGCAGGTATGGGCGTCCAAAGGGTTAATTAGCAGCAAATCGCCTGCGTCGACGGTGTATTTCCTGTTTTTGCATGTTAAAACCCTACGGCCGCTCTCCACGAAGCCTATCACATAATGCTCGTGGAAATGGTTGGGGAACTTCTGCATAATCCCCTCGAAATGATACGCCTCGATATTCAAATCGCCGTCATAGCGAACCGTTCTTTTTTCAGCGTTCATTGGTACTCCCATTGTTTTTTTACAGTATAGTATAACCATGCGGGAACGTCTTGAATGATATTGACGTGGTAACAGTTTCTAAAATAACACTCGATTATCTGGGGAATCATAACTGAATTACTAATAGGAAAAGAGGGTTTTTGATGAAAACCACGCAAAAGGCGGTCGTAAAAAAGATTGAGGGCGGGATGAAGGTAGAGGCAAAGGCCAGAAGCTTTTCGTTTATTTGCGACGAGCCGCCGGCGGCGGGCGGTTTAGACCAGGGAATGACGCCGGTGGAGGCGCTCCTCTGCGCGCTGGGCAGCTGTCAAACTATCGTCGCTATGTCCTTCGCAAAAAAGAAGGGAATCGATCTCAAGGGCTTCCACGTTGAACTCGAAGGTGATATCGATCCCGACGGCTTTACGGGTAAAAACCCCAACGTCCGCAACGGTTTCTCCGAAATCAGGGTCAAACTGCACTTTGAGACGGACGCTCCGGAGGAAAAGGTGAGGGAATACGCGAAATTTATGGAGACGGCTTGCCCCGTAGGCGACAACGTAAACCACGGCGTGCCCATTATTTGCACCGATGTAATAATTCACTAATTATCTAATCATGTTGCGGGCTATATTTGCGTATCGCGCGTTATTATTTGTTCGATGTTTTCTACGCATCAAAGCTTACTTTGATATACGGAAAATTTGAATTGCCCCGCGCAGCACAATCGCAAACACGATCGCGCCGATTATGAGGTCGGGGATTTTGCTATGCAATACCGCGACCAAAACGGCGGAGATGATAACGCCGATATTGACGAAAACGTCGTTCGAAGTAAATATTTGCGTCGCTTTTATATGGACTTCCTGCGACGCGGATTTTTTGAGAAAGTATAGCGAAGCGGCGTTGCCCGATAGCGCAATCAACGACAGCGCGATCATTACGATAAAATCCGGTACAGGCTCGTCGCCGAAAAAGCGCCGCGCAACTTCTATGAACCCCCACAAGGACAGCGCGAGCTGGAGAACGCCGCTGGAGCGCGCTATGCGCCGCTTTATTATTGCCGTGCCCATGATAGCATAAATACTTAGGGCGTATACGAGCGCGTCCGCCAGTTCATCCAGCGAATCGGCTACCAGCCCCATCGAGTTGGCTATGAGGCCCGCGATTATTTCGATGGCGAACACGCAGAAATTAATGATAAGCACAGTCCATAGCAGCTTTTTATCCGCCGTTGAAGCTTCTGCCGCGATGTTACCGCTATAAGCCTGAGTTGTAATGAGTTCAGCGCCGAAATTCAGGGCGTCGATCGACGCTTTTATGCTTTCAAGCTCGCCGAAGTGCAAGACGGTTAGCCGCCTGTTTTCAAGGTCGAACTCCAGCCTCTTGACCGAAGGATTACCGTCCAAAGCCATACGGATCATCTGTTCCTCCGCTGGGCAATCCATAGCTTTGATAAACAGGACAGTTTTTATCATCGCGGATCTTATGCTGCTTTTTACGCGAGCTCGCGCTTAAACACGCAGATGATACTTGCGGTTCTGCCGTAGGCTTCGTTTGACGCAGTCGTTCCGACCAGCTCCCAGCCGTCGCGCCCGGCATCGTTTAGTGAATTATTAAAGTCGCCGGCGTCGATCTTGCCGCCAAATAAGCCCTTTGCGTCTATGACCTGTGTTTTGTATTCGTATTTTTTCATATGAATTTCCTCTCGTTTGCCTCTCCGCTCCAAAGCACACGCAACGATCTAATGATTACGCCTGATAAAGGCGTGGACAAATCGTCTGGTATGATTATAATATAATAAGATGCTAATGTATAGTTTACAAGCTGAATATTTAAATTTGCATTCAAGCGCGTGTATATACAATAATGTCACATGCTGCTTGCTTTTTGCGGCAAGCTTCATCGCTCTTGGTTCTAATAAAGGACGTAGAGATGAATAGCGCCTTGTGTACCTTCGCAGCAAAAGGAGCATCGGGGCAAAAGACGGGCATGCGGCAATTTAAATGATTTGGAGCGGAAAATTATGTTGGGCGTTTATTTCAGCGGTACGGGAAACACGAAGCATTGCGTGGAGACGTTCGTAGAGCTATGCGAAAAAGGCTGCGCGGCCGTTTCAATTGAGGACGAGGATGTTCTTGCGCAGATTGCCGCTAACGATACGCTCGTTTTGGGATATCCCGTCTACTTCAGCAACATCCCAAAGATCGTCCGGGGCTTTATAGCCGAAAACGGCGCCTGCTTTAAGGACAAACAAGTCTTCATCATAGCGACGATGGGGCTTTTCAGCGGCGACGGCTGCGGATGCGCGGCGCGCCCGCTTGAAAAGCTCGGCGCGAAAATACTTGGCGGGCTTCACCTGAAAATGCCGGATTGCATCGGCGATGAGAAAGCGCTCAAGAGAACGCCGCATGACAATCGCGCCTTGATTATTTACGCTCAGAAGAAAATTGCCGGAGCCGTACAACAGCTGAAAGCGGGAAACCCGCCCAAGGAGGGTCTGGGGGTTCTATATCGCTTGGCCGGCATATTTGGGCAACGCCTTTGGACGCTTTTATACATGAGAAGGGCGGCTGCCTATAAAATCAAGCCGCGCTTAGATACCCAAAAATGCACCGGCTGCGGCCTCTGCGCCAGGCTGTGTCCTATGAAGAATATAATAATGGAAGCGAACCGAGCCGCTTTTATGAATCGTTGCACGCTATGCTATCGCTGTTTTGCCCGCTGTCCCCAAAAGGCGCTGACGATTTTGGGCAAGCGCGTGCACGAGCAGTGCCTGTTTGAAAAGTATCATTATGAATGAACGACGATAATGAAGCTTAAATAGTACGGCATAGCATCCCGGCAGCGCTGACTAAACGCAGCGCTTATTGTTTATGCGCTAAAATATCGTTATCATAAAGAGGGAGGTGCGCGAAGTGAATAATAGCCAAGTCGGAAAACTGATTCGCGGGCTTCGTCTGGAAAAGCACATGACCCAGCGGCAGCTCGCGGAACAAATGGGCGTCACAGAACAAGCCGTTTCAAAGTGGGAGCGCGGATTGGGAGCGCCGGAGGTTTCGCTTCTAACGGATCTCTCCGAAATATTGGGCGTCAATATAGAGAGAATATTGGCCGGCGATCTGCGGCCAAATGATAGCGAAAGGGGCGATATGAAAAGAATCAAATTCTATGTGTGTCCGGACTGCGGAGGGGTTATAGCTTCTATGGGAGAAGCGGAAATATCCTGCTGCGGCCGGAAGCTAAAAAGGCTAACGCCGCAACAGCCGGACGCTGGCCATCGCTTGAGGTCGGATGCGATTGAGAACGATTATTATATCACTATGGCGCACGAAATGACCCGTTCTCACTATATCAGCTTCATCGCCTATGTTACGCCGGATAAACTGCTCTTGACGCGGCTATACCCGGAATGGGACGCCGCGATCCGTATCCCCAAAATGTACGGAGGCGCACTGTATGCGTATTGCACGCGGCATGGCTTAACAGTGGAAACGCAGTATGAATGACATAACCTTTACGGCGCTCGATTTAAACACCTGGCCGCGCGGCCAGATGTTCCATTACTTTACCCGAATGGCCCCCACCGGCTATTCCCTGACGACGCAATTGGACGTTACGGTTATGCGGAAAGCGCTTAAATCGCGTGGTATTAAGTTTTTTCCCGCCTATCTTTGGCTTGTTATAAAAATGCTCAACAAGCAAGTGGAGTTTAAGGTCGCTATAAACGATGAAGTGCTCGGGTATTGGGATAGCCTTACGCCGTTACACGCGGCTTTCCACAACGACGACAAAACGATTTCCCTCATGTGGACGCCATATTGCGAGGACTTTTGCGAGTTTTACGAGCGCTATTTGGATAATCAGCGCCTTTATGGCGGCAATCACGGAATTTTGTCGCAGCCGCACCAAATACCGCCGCCAAACGCCTATACCGTTTCGTGTCTGCCGTGGGTAGAATTTTCGCATTTCGCGGTTCACGGCTATGAAAATAAGCCCTATTACTTCCCGTCGGTCGAAGCGGGAAAATTCATGGAGCGGGGGAGCTCTATCATGATGCCGCTCTCCATTACCGCGCATCACGCAACGACGGACGGCTGGCATATCAAGTGTTTTTTAGACGACTTGCAGGAGGCGATGGATGAACCGGAGGAATGGATTGATTTTTCTCCAACACCGCCGCGCGGCAGATAGCTACGCGCGGCTTTTCTATCACACGGAAGCCCACTTCAATAGACTTTTCTAGGCTATCCTCAAACGCCGCTCTTCCAACGTGCACGACCGGCTCCGCGAAGAGCAAACGTGGTTTTTATTCATACCGAGCCTCCATTGTCCCACTTGTGACATCTTCTGATTTGTAGCATAATAGGCTTAGGATCATACGTCAATATATCCCGAACAAACGCTACAAAACGTCTGCTTTGAGACAGGAGGATATACCCATGGCAATGAAGACCGACGCGCAGGCGCGCCGCAGCCGGGAATGGCTGCTCGAAGCGCTGATAAGCCTCATGGAGGAAAAGGAATACGCCCAAATTACGATATCGGAGCTCGCAAAGCGCGCGGATTTGGACAGGCGCACATTCTACCGGCATTATGGCGCTAAGGATCAGATTATCATCGAGCGCATACGCGAGTTGGCGAAGATATATGAAGCGGTTTTACGAAGCGCGTCGACAACAACCCGCGAAATAGCGCTGGCGTATTTTCGTATTTGCCGTGAAAACGGCCAGCTGCTTATGCTGCTTTACCGGCATAAGCTGTTGCCGCTGCTTTTGGACGAGCTTAATAGGCTCTTCCCGATCCTACACGCCAAGCATCACGCGGGGCCAGACCCCTACGCGCCTTTCGATATGGAATACGCGCTTTCATACCATGTGGGCGGTTTTTGGAACGTGATGTGCCGTTGGCTCGCGCGCGGTATGGTTCAGACGCCACAGGAGCTGGCGGATATGATAGGGCATATGCTGCCGGAGTATATTTGAGGAGCCGCACTTGAGTTCCTCCAATGGTCTTAAACACGTGATGGGGGTGTTTTCAAACCACCAAACGCTATGGGGCTGCCCGCGCTGATTATGCTTTTTTGCTGGTTGCGAAAAGGCGAGCTAATTGCGCTGACTTGGGGCGACGTAAAGGCTATTAGGCCACGCCAACTTACAAATCACAATGAAAATCTATACGCATTTGAGCAAAAGCAAGGAGCAGAAGTCCATCGAGGCCCTAAACGCGCATATCGGACAATCTGCAGTAAACCGAGCTTTGGAAGCCCGGAAATCGAGAAATCCTGAACAACAACAAACCCTAGAAGCCGCTAAACTTCTAGGTTTTTCGTGTGGGTAGCAATATAACCCCTGCTTCCATCTCGACCGTCTTGAACATTATTTGAACACGAGCCACCGCCGGGAACCCCGGGAGCGGCCTATACCAGTGATTATTGCCTTATTACTGTGCGATATGCAGCTCTTCTTTCAAAGCCCTTTGGAGAGTTTGCGAGAAGTTGATGCCGATATCTTGGGCCATTGCGTCCAGCCATTGCGGAAGGCTTACCGTCCGCTTCACAGCTTTGTTTGCGGTCTTGCGCTTATACTCCAGCATATCGAGATCAACCAAGCTTACAAAGCCGGTATCGTGCCGCACAGAGCCTAACGGGGTCGCATCTGGAATGTCCTCGCGGCGTTCCTGCATGGCGCTTATGCACCCGGCAAGAGCTTCCCGCGCCATCTCGATGGCGCTCGGGATGGATTCCCCTTCGGTGATGCAGCCGGGCAGATCAGGAAATTCCACGGTGTAAACCGTTCCGCGCTCCTTCACGGCTTCTTCGGTGAAGATTGCGGGATAAGCGTATTGCACGAAATGCCACCTCCTGTAAATCGCGGCCGCAGGAGCCTATTTCAGCCCCGCCGCCTTGCGCAGTGCGTTTAGCGTCCCTGTCGCCATCTCTTTATTATGCACCGGCACAGACAATGTGCCGGGTTTCGTAGGGTGTTGGTGAATGTGGTGTGAGCCCTCGATCCTTACTACCTTCCAGCCGTCTTGGGCTAGCTCTTTCAAGAACTCTCTTGGCCGCATTCCCACGCCTTCTGAATCAATTATAATACATAATATTATGTAAAGTCAAGAGCGATACATAATATTATGTACTGTTTTCGGGAAGGATAACCACCGCGAAAGCGGCGTTCATTACGCGCCGCCCGTCAAGGTTATTCGCGCGGTGAGCACCCCCGCGACGATCACGGCCCGCGAGCTTCGCATCCCTCACGACTTGCGCCATACATTCATAACGCTTCAAATTACGGTGGGCGTCGATATCCGCACATTGCAAGCCCGTACAGGCCATGCGCAAGCCTCGACCCTGCTGAACGTGTACAGCCATTCGATTAAGAGCGCCCAAGAGAAAGCAGCGCAAGCGCTGGATGCCGTGTTGCTCGGGGGCAAGCAGCCTATAAAGAAAACATAATGAAATCGGGTCGCGCCGGGCGGCGCGAGATGCTTTACAGAAGCAAAGTTGAACAAAAGTTGAACAAAAGATGATTTCGGCATTATTCCCAGAAATAGCAAAGCCCCGTTTCCCTAGAGAAACAGGGCTTTTTTGATGGTGGGCGATCAGGGGCTCGAACCCGGGACACCCTGATTAAGAGGAGGATTATTAACTCGTTTCGTGATCTGAAGCGCGATTAAAAAAGCCCTAAGTTAGGGCATAAATCGCGTACGAGTTAGACACGCTAATGGAAGTAAATGGAGCTGGAGTTTGATCTTATCGTGTCTAGTTGAAAAAAGTTGAAAATAATGGTCGGACGTTAGTCGGACACAAATAAAAAGGCGCACATTCCAACATGAGTTATTTCAACAATCAATTGGCAATGATTAGTATCAGCGATAAAGGCATCACAAGAAGTTGGCGTCGACCAGGTATTGGCTAAGATATCGAAATGCTCAATATTTGATGTATTTAACTAAGCAGTTTCTTTATAGAAGCTGCTTTCAATTTTTAAAAAGAATAACTCGGACAAAACTACGGGATCGCATTTAACACAACGATTTGCATTTAACATTGTTTATGGTATTATATTATATGGAATGTTAAATGCGGGGTGATCTGATTGGATTACATAGAGCGAGCCTTTGGTGAGAAGGTGACGCGAAAGCCTTGGCAAAAAGTCGGCAAATTACCTTTGTATTTCAAAGGGCTATACCAAATAGACTATGCGACTATTGGAGGACAAGAATGCCTCCTTATATCGCCGCAGGGTGAGCTCGGCCCGATTTCGACCATTATAAAGCACATTGCCCGTTTAAAAGACGAATGGAACGGGCCTGTTGTGTTGGAGGTGGCGCATATCACCCGGCAACGGCGTCAAAGCCTGTTGGCTGAAAAGATCCCCTTTGTCGTGCCGGACAAGCAGTTGTTCCTGCCATTTATGGGCGCGCTCCTTCAGGAGCGATTCGACAGTGAAAGAACTGTTGCCAACGAACAATTGCAGCCCTCGGCGCAGGTGCTGTTATTTCACTTTATCTACGGCAAAAACGCGCCAATGTATATTAACCGGCTTCCGGAGATGTTCGGGCTTTCGGCTATGACGGTGACAAGAGCGGCGGAGCAGCTGACC
>DBDD01000040.1 GCA_002293365.1 Christensenella sp. UBA941
GGAACGCTAATAGGACTGGTTACAGGGATACTGATAATTGGCATGATACCGCTTTTAGTCGGTATGTTTTGGGGCAATGTTTCGGCAACTGTTCCGGTTATGAAAATCGCGGGAATGTGCATTGCCGGAATCACCGCCATAATGCTCTGTTCGCTTGTTCCGTTCTTTAAGGGTAAGAGCATATCCATTATGGACAATATCCGTTACGAATAGAAAGAGGAGACTAATATAATGATACAGGCAAAAAGCATTTCCAAGAGTTTTACGATAGGCGAACAAAATCTGCAAGTGCTGAAAGACATAAGCCTGCACATAAACCAGGGTGAATTTGTCTCACTAATGGGGCCGTCAGGTTCGGGTAAAAGCACGTTACTGTACATTTTGGGCGGGCTGGACAAGGCTGATTTAGGCACTGTTGCCATAAATGGCAAGGAAATTGGCTCTTTACTTGACAGCGCAGAAAGCGCCATGCGCAGAGATGAAATTGGGTTTGTGTTCCAAGCGTATAACCTGATTGACAATTTAACCGTAGAAGAAAATGTGCTTATTCCTGCGATGCTGGATGGCAAAAAACGAAGCGCAGTGAACAGCCGGCTGGAAGAATTGCTAAAAGCGGTAGGGCTTTATGAACACCGAAAACACCGCCCAATGGAGCTTTCTGGCGGGCAGCAGCAACGCACCGCCATCGCGCGTGCGCTAATTAACCGCCCCAAAGTGATATTTGCAGACGAGCCTATTGGAAATCTGGACAGCCAGAGTGGAAAAGAGGTGTTGGAACTATTACGAAATTTTAATCAGCAGTATGGCATTACTATTTTGATGGTTACGCATTCGGAAGAATCCACCCGGTACGGCAATCGCGTGATTCGGCTGAAAGACGGGCAGATTGCATAGTATAAAGCGTATGTCATAGTCGACAATATACCCGAGAAAAAGAGCCAATAATTGTGAGAATACTCACATGTTATCGGCCCTGCGTCTTAACGTCTTATTGTCCCTGCGTCTTAGCGGCTGGCTCTGTGATAAGAGTTATATTCAGTTTATTTACGTTGTTAAGGGTTTCGTGTTTGCACTTTGGGCAGAACAGCGGGAAGTTTTTAAGCTCCGTATCTGCCCTAATCCTGTCGCGGGTTTTGCTCCCGCACACAGGGCATAGAAGCCATTCGTCTTTGCTCATGGTGTCACCTACTTTCTGCATTATCATTCTCAGAAAATTACAACGGCGGTACGGGGCATAAGAGTAAGATCGCGAACGTGATTACATATCTTGACAGTGCCGCCAAAGACATCCCAATCGCTGTGCAAAATGATTTTGTGATTCTCCCCATTATCCAGCGCATACTGATTTGACGTATGAAAGTTGAACGCAAACGTATACGCGCCTTTTCGGAATATTAAAACTTTGGCTGTTTCGTCGTTCAGGATTAGCTCGGGCGTATGCCTTAAAAGGTTTTCATTTTTCATCAGCGCAATCATCGCCGTGTCAAACTTGAGCAAGAATTGATACCGCAGATTATCGTCCTCCGCCAAGCTCCACTGCCTGCGGGCGTAGTGATAGCTATGGCCGTTGCCGTCGCGGGGGAAGTCAATCCATTCGGGATGACCGAACTCGTTCCCCATAAAGTTCAGATAGCCTTCCCCGGCCAACGCGCAAGTAATCAACCGTATCATTTTATGAAGCGCCATTGCCCGGTCTATGATGTGGCTTTGGGAGTCTTTGCGCATATTCCAATACATTTCACTGTCGGCCAGCCAGAACATGATTGTCTTGTCGCCAACCAGCGCCTGATCGTGGCTTTCGCAGTAGCCGATCACTTTTTCCTGTGGCCGGCGCTGTGTAAGCTCATGCCAAAGCTGCCCTAAATCCCAATCTTCATCGCGCCTGTCACGGAGCGTCTTTATCCAGTAATCCGGCGCTCCCATCCCCAAACGGTAGTCAAAACCAATCCCGCCGTCTTCAATCGGTACGCACATTCCGGGCATACCGCTCATGTCCTCGGCTATCAGCACACAGTCCGGCTTGACCTCCTTGCACAGTTGCGTCGCCAGTTGCAGATATGTAACTGCGTCGGCGTCAATGTTTTCAGAGAAATACTGCCGGTAATCGGTGAACGGTTCCGTACCGTAATCGTTGTAAATCATGGATGTTATTCCGTCAAAGCGGAAGCCGTCAAAGTGGTATTCCTCTATCCAAAACTTGATGTTTGACAGCAAAAAATGTATGACCTCCAGCTTTCCGTAGTTGAACAGCTTCGTGCCCCAAGCGGGATGATTTCCCCGCTCCCCGCTGTGGAAAAACTGGTGTTCCGTACCGTCAAAACGACCGATGCCTTCCTCAATGTTGCGCGCCGAGTGGGAGTGGACTAAATCCAGAAATACAGCTATTCCCATGCTATGTGCCGTATTGATCAAACGCTTCAAATCATCGGGCGTCCCGAAGCGCGAGGACACGGCGAAAAAGTTGGACACCTGATAGCCAAACGAGCCGTAATAAGGATGTTCCGCAATAGCCATAAGCTGGACGGCGTTGTAACCGGCGCGGGATATGCGCGGCAGGACAACCTCGGTGAAGGCGTTAAAGGTGGACACAAGCCCCTGTTCGCTTGATATACCTACATGACATTCATAAATGAACAAATTCTGGCTTGCAGAGAATCCTGCATCTGTCCACCAGAATGGCTCCGGGGGATTCCATATCTCGCCGTTGAAGCTCAAATTGGGCAGTTGGACAGCCCGCCGTATGTAGAGAGGGATTCTGTCAAAGGCTTCATCGCGCGTGTGGATATGTACCTTGACTTGCGAAGCGTGTGGGAGAGAATCCTTGCCCGGTAAAAATATCTCAAAGCTGCCGTTCCCAATACTCCACATGGGATGTGATTGCCGGTTCCAGCCGTTAAAGTCGCCCGTCAAATACATCTTCACCGCGTTTGGAGCCCATTCGCGGTATATCCAGCCATCATCAGTTTGGTGAAATCCATAGTACAGATGTCCGTTGGCGAAGTCCGACAGGGAATAACCGCCGCCCAACAACTGCGTTCTCTTGTCGTGGTAGTTTTCCAATCGCCGTAATAATTCGCCCTCAAAAGGAGCGAGAAGCGGGTCGTATTCGATGTGCTTCATATAGACCACTCCCGCAATATATATACCAGTATGTATATAATAATTAATTTTGAAAGCACATCGACATAGATGTGCTTTCGGCATTATCGCTTTACGAGAAAATTCCGTGCATGAACTGTTTTACGATTGATTCCGCTTGCTGCTCGTTCAACTCAACATATCCATAATTCCACAGTCCGATGTTCTGGTTGATGATTGCGATAAAGTGATACGCGCACTGCCGCTCCTTGCCCCTTAGATTCGTGTGCGTCTCGGCAATCCTCTCAAAGCATTGGATGATAATCCTATATTGAGCGATATGATAAGGCTCTACTAACTTGGACGCTTGCACTGTAGGCGGCGAAAATGTCAGGGAAAGAAGCATTAAATAGAACTGTTTATATTCCTGCGTGAAAGTGAAGTAAGCTGTTGCTGTCCGCAACAACACGGGAAGTACGTCGTCGCCATAACTGTGGGAGTTGGGGGTATAGACAGATTCCTTTGCCAGTGAAGCATTAAGCCGCTCGTAATACAGCTTTAGGATTTCTTCAAAAAGCCCTTCCTTGCTCCCAAAGAAATAGTAAAGCGTCGGCTTGGTGACGCCCGCCATCTGAACAATTTCATTTATGCCCGCACCGTCATAGCCCTTTTCCGAAAAAAGAGCCAACGCGCACTGTAGAAGTGTATCTCTGCTGGTTGAATTTTTCATGTCCTTATTATATACTGGTAGGTATATAATGTCAAGAATTATTTTCCTGAACCTCAATGATTCCGCGACCTCGACAGCAGCCGCCGTTCCAGAATCCAAATATCATGAAGCAGCTTCTTGACTTCGGCCACATCGGTCTTGTACAAGCTGCCCGTCTGGTTCATCCGCTTGACTACCTGATTGATATTATTGCCGACGCGCTGGAGCTGGGCCGCGTGGTTTTTCATTTCGGTGTAATCCACATTGATGATGTAGCCGTCAATGGCAATCTTGCGTATGTAGGCGCTGAGATTTTCCGTTCCCAACAGCGCCATCTTTTGATAAATCAAATCTCTTTCTCTCTCGCTCACCCGAATGATAAGCTGGATAAGGCGCTTTGCCTCCAATAAATCCTCCTGTATGTACTCAAAAGGGATTCTGCCAAGCCGCACAGTTTCTTTTATGAACAGCAGAATTGCTTCTTCAAGTGTTAATCCGCATTTATTAAGAACATCACCAGCTTTTTGGCATAAATCGCTGTCAATCTTAAACTCTAACATTACGTCCATAGGCCTTACGTCTTTTTTCAGAATACCATCCAGTGTTACAGGCTCATAGTTCCAGTGCATACAGCCAACATTGTAAATCTCGTTAGTGAACCCACAGTCGTTTAGCTCTTTTGCGATTTGCCAATAGTTGGCAACGGCAAAGCCGGAACCGTGGATGTCTCCTGTGAAATAGACCATACGCATCACTCCATTCGGATTTTGTCATCAATGCGATAAAAATTATTTGAACGACAACGTACATATTCCTTAGCGATAACGTGCATACTATACCTTAGTAAAAAATACACCAACAGTCAAGTGTGCGACTGCTGATGTATTGTTTATGTTAGCGAAATAGGTGACACAGGGCGGTCTTAATGGTTTTGTGGATGCTTACGCTCCTCAGAACGCATGAGCAGGCGTAATAGATTCCAAATCTGTTGCGTCGAACTCGCTACACACAAAATAGCACATCCATCTGCCATTGACACACTTTTGGAGGTGCTATATGAAATCGAGAAAAAACTACGAAGAATTGTTTAAGGCATACCCCGATGTGGTAACATTGATACAGTTTAGAAAAATGCTCGGCGGCATTGCAGACAGCACGGCGCGAAAACTCGTGCAGGAAGACCATGTGGAACACTTTTACATACGAGACACATATTTTATTCCCAAGCAATGTGCCATCGACTATATACTGGGCAAGCACTATGCGCAATATAAAAAGAAGCTAAATGTGCAAGTGTAACAAACCATGAATTTCAACAAATCGCCACAAGCCGTGCCAGCTAAAGTGCCACTTACGTTGTCATTTGGCAATAGAAGTGGCACGAATTTATGACCACTCTGCTGTAAGAAGAAATGTTTTGATATTGAAGTGCTTGATACCATTTCTGCTCATGTCAAAATCATCAAGGGAAACCACATACTTGGGAAAGTTATCCCGGATTCCATCATACACCCCGAACTCGCGCTGAATGGTTTCCTCAGACGCCAACAGATAACTCACTTGAATATAGAGTTTGTTCGATTGCTTTTCGCAGATAAAGTCGATTTCTTTTGCAGAGTCTTTACCAACGGTAACCGTATAACCTCGGCGCAACAACTCCATATAAACGATGTTTTCAAGGATGAGATTGATATTCTGCATATTGCCGCCAAAGACGGCTTCACGAATACCGTGGTCAGCAATATAGTATTTTTCGTTGCTTGATAGTATCTTCTTGCCCTGTAAATCCCAACGCCTGACACGATAAAACAAAAATGCTTCCACACAAAATTTGATGTAGTTCAGGATGGTTTCCGTTGCAACGATACGCCGTTCACTTTTGAAATAATTGGCGATGGATGTAGCGGAAAAAGTGTTTCCGATGTTCGTTGTGATGTAGGCAATGATGCGTTCGAGCAAATCAACGTCGCGAATCTTGTTGCGCTCGATAATATCTTTGAGTACAACAGAGTTATATATCTCAACAAGATATTGTCGGCTTGGCTCATGTGCGTAGCGAAGATTGCTTAAATAAGGCATTCCGCCAAGTGTAAGATAGGTAGAAAAAGTGGCTTGCTCTGAATCAGAACCATTCGTTTCGTTGTATAGTTCACTAAACTCAGCAAAGGAAAATGGGTAGATGGTAAATTCAATATACCGTCCGGCAAGGTAGGTTGCCAACTCTCCCGATAGAAGTTTGGCGTTCGAGCCGGTGATATAAATATCGCAGTCAAGCTCAACACGTAGCGAATTAACGCAACGTTCCCATTCAGTTACGACCTGTATTTCATCAAAAAACAGGTACACCTTGCCACTTATGCTCTCCACCCTATGCAATATCTCTTCGCGCAATGCTTCGGCGGTATTCAAATGGGCGTTGCTCATTTCCTCAAAGTTGAAAGAAATAAACTGCTCGTCGGTTACGCCAGACGCTGCCAACTCTTCACGTATCAAGTTCAGCATGACCGATTTTCCGCTACGGCGAATACCTGTAAGCACTTTGATGAGTTCGCCGTTGATGAAAGGCCGAATCCGGCTCATGTAGAGTTCACGCTTTATCATGGGCAAGTACCTCCACATCAGAGTATAAAGGCATGCTCATATTATATCTGATAAACGCAGATGATTCAAGCATTTTATTGGATATGGCCTATAAAATCTCCCTCACATATTTGTTTATCGCGTTTTAATGTTGATATTACTTGCTAGGGTAATCGCAGAGAGGATATAGTTCTCCTTGCAGTTCTGAATACCCGCACTGGTGCAGGTATTCAGAACTGCAAACGCGCAGACCCGAACAAAACAAGGCTTTATGGCACAAACAAAGCATTATACTCGGTATAAGAAAAACCTCAAGGTGCAAGTATAGAGCATATTCTATAAATATCTCATTCGCACCTTGGCGCGTTGCGAAAGGAGGTGGG
>DBDD01000202.1 GCA_002293365.1 Christensenella sp. UBA941
CCCAAGCTTTTTTCTCGCAGCTACTAAGATACGAGCAATCGCTTACATGTGTCAAGGGCTTTCTTACGCAACGTAAAAATCATTCAGGTCGGTAATCTGCGTCGCGGCGTCCCAATCGGCGGGGGCGCGGTCCTTTGGCACTTCGACGAACCATTCCTGCAAGAAATCGTCGTACCAGGCGACGCTGTTTTGGGTGTGCAGCTTATCGCCCGCCCAAAAGCTGACCTTGCAGACATAGCGGAAGCCTCGCCCGCCCGCTTTGCGCGATACGCCGCGCGCGCAGTCCAGCACGTCGTCCACATGCACCTCGCGGCCGGCAAACTTAAACGACACGGGTATCATCGGAACGGGCGTCTTGCCGCGCTCCTTGGGCGTCGTAAACTGTATAACAGGAAATATAGGAACTCTAACGTAACTCTCCATTGCATAACCCTCAATACCACCCGGCCGGAGCGAATTGCTGGTTCGCCTTGCTGCCGAGCCCGGACAGGCGCGGATCGGCCAATTCGACGCAGCGGCGAAGCGTGTGCCGCCACCGCTCGTTGAGTTCATCCGCGCAGCGCGCAGCGCCCATCAGCTTTTCGCGGCGCATGGCGTCCATCTCGAAGGAGAGCTGATAAACGCTCGTGTTGAAACATAGGTCTTTGCCGCGCAGCGTCAGCTTACGGACGGGATGCTTGAAATTGAAGCGCCTGTGAAACAGCTCCAGCGCGATTTGGGCGAATTCCGAATCGATGTTGGACGGCACGGGCATCGGACACTGATAGGATTCGTAGCGCATGTCGCCGTCCTTTACGTATGTGACGGAAACCTCCACGGTTTTGGGGATGACCTTATGCGCGCGCATGCGCTTGCAGACCGACGACGCCAATACGTGCGCCATGCAGTGCAATTCCCATTCGCTCGTCAGGTCGTACGGCGTCGTTGAGCCGTTGCCGATGGAGCGCATTGGCGGGCCGCCGTCCTCGTCGGCTATGGGCGTCGTATCGTTGCCCGTTGCGCGGATATAGTGGATCAAGCCCACCTTGCCGAACCAATCTTTCAGGAATTGCGGCCCTATTCTCGCTATGTCGCCTATGGTGTCTATGCCCTTGGCCCACAGCTTTTTGCGCGTCGCTTCGCCGATATACAAAAGCTCATCGACGGGCATGGGGTACACCTGCTCCTGCCAGCTAGTGTCCTCCGGCGATTTGCGCGTAATCCACTTGACGCCGTTTGGCCCGGCCGTGTCGCAGGCGAGCTTCGCGAACGTAAAATTCCACGATATCCCGATGGATAGATTCAGCCCGTATTCTTTCGGAAAAGTCTCGTGCAGCTCCCTGATGATGGCCGTAACGCCTTCGATAGACCGCTCGCCGCCGCCGTAAAGGTGCGCGGTGCTCGTAACGTCGATGCTCATGCCGTCGCAGCCAAACGGCGCGGAAACGGGCGTGAATTGCTCCAGGAAGGCGTAGAAGTCCTTCGACGTGCGCTCGTATAGCGGATATACAGGCGGCAGCGATTTAAGCTCGGGGCAAAGCTGCCGCGCCTGGTGCAGCGATGTACCGGTGGGAATCTTGTATTTCTTCGCCGCCGCGTTTTTTGATAGTACTATGCCGTGCCTCGCCTCTTCGTTGCCGCCTATGACTACCGGGACCTCCAGCAGCTCGGGGTAGTAGATCAGCGACGAATACGCGAAATGGCCGTTCACGTCGGCGTGAATGAAATATTTGTCCGGCCCGAACATTGCGCATCCCTCTTTGCCATGGAGTTTGCTTCCATGGTATAGCTACGATATGCGATTGTCAATAGAAATATCTCCTAAAACAAGATTTTTTTGAACTCTAGTCTCTTATATAGCGTTTAATGCACAATATATAGAGAGCGGCGGGTTTGCTACGCCGTCACCTTCACACTGTCCAGCCGCAGCGCCGAACGGTCCGCCAGCGCGGCATAATCTCCGCTTAGCCAAGTATCCGCTTCGTCCGGGCGCAGCACGACGGGCATGCGCGGATGGATATCCTTCATCCATTGGTTTGGCGCGGTCGTCATGATGGAGAAGCGTTCGTTCTCGAAAACCCCGGCCATAAAGACGATATCGCTGTCCGGCATATGGAAGAAATACTGGTCGCTTATGGGCTTGCCGGTTTTGGGGCTGGGGTGCTTAGCCGTTTTGTGCGGCTCGTAAAAGCCGAAGGACGGCACGACGCAGCGGCGGCGCCGTACGGATTCGTCCCACATGCTGGGCTTGGAGCCTAGCGCCGTTTCCATCTTCGCGTTGAAAAGCACGTCCTTCCGCCACGTCACGGAGAAGCCCCAGCGCATGACATGAATCCCGAGCCGCCCCGCTTCCGGGACTAGCACGGGAACCTCGGCCTTTGGGTACGCATGAGGATATGACGCCGCGACGCCTGAGCGCTTGGCGTTTAGCGCGGCTTGCAGATCGGCGATAATGCTTTCCAGCTCGTCTTGGGGGATGTAGATGTAGTGGGCGCACATGGGAGGCTCCTTTTAGAACATAATTTCATCCAAGTATATCATCATTTTTATTAAATATGGTATACTGGATTCGCGGGGGAGTTGTAGCTTATGAACGGCGAGGATAATATTACCTTTAGAAGAATAATCAAATACATCATCGATGCCGATTCATATACTCATGGGATGAGCTTTGATGCTTTCCGCCGCGACAATAAGACAATTAGCGCGACGGCATTTTCCCTGAGCCAAATTGGAGAACTGGCTCAGCTGCTAAGCGAAGACGTGCAGGATGCAAACCCGCATATCGCCTGGAATAGGATCAGGGGCTTAAGAGATAATATAATCCTCGACTATGAACACATTAATTTAGATATAGTTTGGGAGGCTCTACATTCCAGCCTGCCTGTACTTGAACAGCAGATTGTTGAACTGCTCGCGCGAGAATAACTTATTATAATAATTAGGGAGGCATACCATGCGTTACGTAAGCGCGCTCATCGCCGTACGGGACATTAAAAAAGCTCGTGAATTCTATGAAGGGCTCTTCGGGCTTACGGCTTCCGAGGATTACGGCGAAAACGTGACATATAGCTGCGGCTTTTCGCTGCAAGAGGGCTTTTCGCGCATTCTTGGGCTTCCGGAACCGGCGTATACCCGCGGCGTCGAGGGTTTCGAGCTGTATTTTGAAGAAGACGACCTGGAAAGCCTTGTAGCCAAGCTGCCGCAATATGGCGCCGAGCTTCTTCACGGTATAAAGGAGATGCCTTGGGCGCAGCGCGTCGTGCGTTTTTACGATTTGGACTCGCATATAATCGAGGCGGGCGAAAGCTTTGCCGCAATAGTGCGCAGGCTCCTTGCTACGGGTATGGACGAAGACGAAATCGCCCGCATCACCCAGCAAACGAAAGAATTCGTGCTGGAATGCAAGGAATTGGTGGACGCGAGGCGGTAATTTGGTTAAAAAGCGTATAAAGAGGTATGATAATTACATGAAAAAATTTGCGCTCATAATGGCAACGTTAATGCTTTGCGCCTTGTGCGCGCCGGCCTCGTTTGGCGCAACGAGTGCGAAGGCGGAAACGTATAAGCGCCTCGCCGGCAAAATTATCGGCCTCGATCCAGGGCATCAGATAAAGGCTAACCGTACTAAGGAGCCCGTCGGGCCAGGCTCCAAAACTATGAAAAATTCTGTTTCGAGCGGTACGCGCGGCGTAATATCGCGTACGTGGGAACACGAGATAAACCTCGCCGTCGGGCTTAAGCTGCGCGATTTACTCGAAGAAGCGGGCGCGACGGTCGTCATGACGCGCGAAACGGCGGACGTAGACGTCCCGAACAGCGAGCGCGCCAAGATGATGAACGAAGCCGGGGCCGACCTAGTTTTACGCATACACTGCAACGGCAACAGCAAGGAGCGCGTACACGGCACGTCCATGCTAGTGCCCTCCGGCAAGTATTGCACTGCGATCGAAAAAGAGAGCGCGAAGGCTGGAACGGCGATTCTAGCCGCTTTTATCGAAGCGACCGGCTCGAAGGACGAAGGCCTTCGCAAGCGCTCCGACCAAACCGGCTTCAATTGGTCGACTGTGCCCGTATGCAATATTGAAATGGGCTACATGACAAACGAAGCGACGGATAAGCTGCTCAATACGGAGGAATACCAAAATATCTGCGCAAAGGCGCTGTTTGGCGGTATTTTGGATTATTTTAAGTAGCTATTCAATCCTATCCACGCCCATATACGCCCTGAGCGCCTCGGGGATAACGAGCGAGCCGTCCTCCTGCTGATACGTTTC
>DBDD01000041.1:0-11136 GCA_002293365.1 Christensenella sp. UBA941
AACGTCTTTTTGTAGACGAAGAAGATAAATAATCCGATACAAAACGCGAGGCCCATCGCCACGATTATGTCGAGTATTGAAAAGTCCGCGGCCTTCGCGAGGAAATCGCTGCTTAAAATATCGTTGAAGGTCATGAATAATAAACTCCTTTATTTAAACGATTCTCGCGGCGGCGTATTTGGAAAACGCCGCCGCCTGCCTGTTTGCCAATGAAACGACGCCTCGAACAAGCTCGGGCAGGAATTCGTCGTACTTGACTTCGAGTACACTCCCTTCCCGAACAGGCACGCTTACATAGCTTTCGTTCAGAAAATCCGGCGGATTCAGACTTGTGCGGATATCGTAATCGAGCGTAACGCGCACGTTCCCGACCGGAAAAAGAAACGCCTCGCGCCGATAGTCCACGATATTTTTCGGCCGCAGCAGTTCGTTTTGCATCTTGGCGTATAGCTCGAGACACAGCGCGTCGCCGCTCGCTTTCAACGGCTCGTAGTCGCCGCCGATCACCGCCCGGCACACATCGTATGGAACGCACGCGCTTTGTTTATAGCACAAGCCGCGCCTTTTACTCTTCTTCTCCAGGCGGATATAAGACGTATCGCCGTTGTAAAAGCGTAGCCGGAACTTTTCCCGCCTATCCACGCCGTCGACTTTTTCACGCAAGGCTTTGTCCTCGTAATTATCAAAATAGAGGCTGCGTATCCTATAGCCGCCGTCCGAATCGGCGTTATTATCACGCCGCATTACGCGCGGCAGCTTCTGGCGCAGTTGCAGCATATCGGAATTATTGATGTTATGCTTTAGCTCGTGTCTGCCTTTTGGCTCGTTCATATCATTGCTCCTCGCCGTTTTCTTGGGATAATTCTAAAAGCTCAGGATGAAGAACCGTTGAGCGCTGAATGAACGCTGCTTGAACATAACGTGAACATTAGATGGAAACGAACCCGTATGCGCGGGATGCGGACTCGCGCGCCACGAAGATTTTAAACAATGAGGTTCGCCCGAATGCGGCGTAAAGATTGTCCAAAGTAAAAAACGCCCCGCGAGGAGGCGTTGTAAGAACAAGCGTCAAATTGCCGGCCATTCCCCATCGGAAACTGCCTCAAAGGCCATGTTGTTGACTTGCTCCCGCAGCCATGTTACAAGCTCGCCGCCATGCTCATACCTTCGATTTTCCAGCAGCTCCATCGCCTTATCGACGCGATCCATGTCGAACGCCGCGCAGGCTTCCCGCAATTCATTAAGCAGCGTAGGGTCAGGCGCTTCGGCGGATAGCAGATTGGCGGCGGCGTCTATGCTGTCGAGCGCCTCCGTTACAGCGTTTAAAAGTGCTTCGGCGTTGAGCGTAAAAGCGTCGTGCCCCGCCTTTACTCCGTTAATATCGCCCGCTTTCGCGGCGGACTCCAGCTCCTCGGCTATTTTTCCAACTTCATCGGCAAAAATGCCATAGCTTGAGCCTTTGATTCCGTGGACGACGATAGCGTAGCCCTCCATATTTTCTTTTTCCAGGTCTTCATTAAGGCTGACGATAAGCGGCGGGGTATTCGCCGCATAGGAGCGCAAAACGTCTATAAGGGCTGCTTCGTCTCCGCCAAAGCGGTTCAAGGCCTTGTCAATATCCAGGCCGCCGATAGCCGCGCCCGCGATGCTTACTTGCCCCTTTACGCTAAGGACAGCGCCGCCATCATTTGTATGAAGCTTCCCTTCCCCGCCGTTTTTCTCCGCGGCCCGCCGCCCCGGCTGACCGGCATGCGCTTTTTCCCGCTCTTTATCCCTAACCCAGCGCCTAAGCGCCGCGTCCAGCTTCGCCATATCGATCGGCTTCGAGATAAAGTCCTGGAAGCCGCGGCTTAAAAACATTTCCTCGTTGCCGATTATGGCGTTGGCCGTCAGGGCAATGATAGGAATATTCCGGGCGTAAGGCGTTCCGATCTCCTCGCGTATGATGCGCGTCGCCTCGATGCCGTCCATGCCCGGCATCATGTGATCCATGAACACGGCGCTGTAGTATGGACTGCCGGCGCGTATCATCTCGATCGCCTGCGGGCCGCTTAGCGCGCAGTCGATCTTAAGGCCGTAGGGCTTCATCATGCCCTTAACTACGTCGAGATTTGTTACGATATCGTCGACGACCAGCACATGGGCGTATGAAAGATCCACGCGCGTCAGTTTCGCGTGTTCGCCGCGCTTCACAAGGGCGTAGCGCCGCTCCGCTAGGTTGTTTGCCGCCGCCCTTCCAATAGGCGTTTCTGTTACGAAGCCCTGGCAAACCCTCACAAAGAACATCGAACCTTTTCCGTATTCGCTTTCCACTGAAATCGTTCCGCCCATCATCTCCACGAGGCGCTTTGTAATAGCGAGGCCCAAGCCTGTGCCTTCGACCTTCCGGTTCGTTTGGGCGTCGACTTGGTTGTAGTCCGTAAACAGCTTTTCAATACTCTTAGGCTTCATGCCTATGCCCGTGTCCTCCACGCTGGAAACGAGCCAAACCTCACCGTCGCCCGCGCGCTCAAACGCCAAACGCCAGCGTACGGTTCCCGCGTTGGTATATTTGAACGCGTTGGACAGCAAATTGTTGAAAATCTGCTTTACGCGCAGCTCGTCGCCATAGAGAGCGACCGGCAGGCCTTCGTCAACGTCGAGACGGAATTCGATGGGCTTATCCCCTATGCGCACAATATTCTGCGTTATGATATCGTTGACGAGGCTCGGGGTATCGTATTTCGCGGGGTATAGTTCGAATTTACCCGATTCGATCTTGGATATATCGAGAAGATCGTTCACAATGCTTAGAATCGTCGACCCGGCGCCGTATATCTTTTCCAGATTCGCCTCGGTTTCCATTTCGAGGCCGCCTGCGTCGAGCATTAGCTGGCTCAGCCCTATTACGGCGTTCATCGGCGTACGTATTTCATGGCTCATATGCGCGAGGAAGGTGCTCTTCGCGTTATTGGCCGCTTCGGCGTCCGCCAAGGCCATAGCCAGCCGCGTCGACGTATTTTCGATCTCGGCAATCATCTTCTTTTGCTCGCGTAAATCGCGCGTATAGGCGGCGACGACGTAACCGTCCCCGTAGCGCACGCGGAAAAGCATGTTCTCCGCCGGGATCGGCGTACCGTCCAATAGTTGAAACATTATCTGGTACGCGCACGCGCCCTTCTCAAAGGCTTCAGTGACTCCGGCATAGATCTTGTCAATAGATCTTTGCCCGTCGGGCTGAAACTCCGGCAAAAGGTCGAAATATCTGTCCATGTATTCCTGTTTATCCTTTAGCTCGTACAGCTTTACCGCCGCCTCGTTGCATTCGAATATTTGGAACTCGCGGTTCCATAGCCGGCAGGCCAGCGGAGTAGCGTCCAGCATAAGCCGGGTGCGTTCTTCCGCCTCGCGCATCCTCTCGGACGTATGCATAAGGCTATTCATATATTCGTTCCGCAGCAGTGCGCTGGCGACAAGCAGGCTGCCGGAGCGCATGACGGACTCTTCGTCATCGGTGAATGTCCGCTCGCTGTGGCAGTTGTCAAAGCCTACATAACCCCAGAACTCACTTCGTAAGAATACCGGAATGACCATAGTCGCCAAGGCTTCCCGTACGTCGAGGCACTCCCGGCAAAGAGGAGGCAAATCCCGTACAAGGCTGTGTACGCTTTTCCCTTGGCTAAGCTTATCGCGGATTGAAAACTCCTGCTCACTGCACAGAAAGCGCGCCTGCCGCTTACCGCTTCCGGCCTGCGAGCTATCGTTCGCCCATTCGTAAAGCCTTGTATTATACCATCTGCCGTCCTCGATATGGTTCTTGTGCAAGTACATACGGTCGGCGCCGATTACTTGCGCCAGCATGCCCATGCATTCTTGTATGGTATCCCCAAAGCCTTCGGGGTCGGAGCGCAGCAGGCGGTCGATGGCGTTGTTTACCGTTTGAAGCAGTTTTTCCCGGTGTTCAAGCGTATTGTTCGCGCTGCGCAGCGACTCCTCCATAGCCTTGCGCTCGGTTATGTTGTACGATAAGCCCATAAGCCCCGTGACTTCTCCGTCAACGATGAGCGGTATCTTGGTCGTCTCAAACTTTTCAAAGGTTCCGTCATGTTTAGGGATGTCTTCTTCAACAACGGCCCTCTCGCACCTTGCAATTACCGCCCGTTCATTATAGTCAAAGGTGCCGGCGGCCCCTTGTGAGAAACCCAGTCCCTCTACGTTGTTTTTACCTAGTATATTCGCCTCAGACACCCCGAGGAAATTTTCAAAGCTTTTGTTGCAGCGGGTAAATTGGAGGTCGATATCCTTGCAGAACACCAGATTCGGGGTCGAATCAAACATCAGCTGTATCATGTTTTTTTCAACCTCAAGCTCTTGCGTCCGTTCCTCGACAAGCTTCCCAAGCTGCGCTCCCGCCCGGCGCGTCTTTAGAAACAACAGCGCCATAAGCACTATAACGCACAGAAATAGCGCCGCCGCGCCAATGAGCCACGGCTGCCGCGCCTTGATCATTTTTGCCTGATAATCATACGTTTTCTGCGTCCACTGTTCCGCGACGCCGTCAACGTCGATTATTGAGAGCGCCTTGTTGAAGATCGAACGCAGCACGGCCTGTTCCTTATTGAAGCCGATAATGGATTCGGATTGCTGGTCGAAGATGATGTTTGCTTTATAGCCGGACATTTCGAGATAGTTGGTAAGCGCTGTCAGCTGGCGCTGGCTGGACATAACCATATCTATCTCGCCGCGCGCCACAGCAGCGAATGCTTCGTCCGGGTTGTCGAATTCGACGACGTTCGGGTGATCCGGGAACCATGCTCTAAACAGCTCGTCATAAGCCGTATCGGTCGTAATCCCGACAGCCATATCCTTTACTTCGGTTATGCCGACGCTCGGCGCGTCCGCTTTGGTTATCAGCGCGTAGTGATCGACTAAAAGCGCCTTCTCCGGCCATAAAAACCGGCCTTGCCTTTCGTCCGTAGGCATCAGCTCGCCTATCAGATACGCGTCCCCAGCCTCCAACATCCTTAGCAAAACCGGCCATTCGGTGCGCTCGCCATGGGCGATTTCGAAATTCAACCCGGTCAGGGCTTCCACTTCCGCAAGCACGTCAAAAAAGATGCCGCTCCACTGTTTTTCATAGGTATTGTAGATGCTAAGAGGATAGTTATAGTGCTCCGCGGCGATGGGTACGATAGGGTTGTTCTCTATATACGCCTTCTCCTCGGGCGTAAGTAGAGCGGCAAGCTTTTGCCTGTTCAGCTCCTTCTCCCCAAGAAAATACAACTCTTTCAGATACTTGCGGAAGCCCTCGTCTTGCAAACCTTTTTGCACTACGGAAATAATAGGCGCGAGCTCGGCGGTTTTCGTCGTCATGGAAACGGGGCTCGTGATTAGCGGAAAGAAGTAGCGAACTACGAAATCGCCGTCATCAAACGCCTCCATTCCTCCTTCGTCAAAAAAGGCGTCTACCTTGCCCTCTTTAAGCAGCGCATAGACATCGGCGGAATCGTCCACAAACACGGTCTCAAACGCGTAAGGCGCGTGAAAAGCAACGTCGCCGGCCGTTAGCGCGTTGCTAAGGAACGCAAAGCGCGGCTCGCGCTCCCTCGCGATCTCTGAAAGCGGCTCGCCGTCTATGCGCTGCGTATATTTTATCGATCGCTCGGCAATCGCGCCGGTCATATAATAGCCGCCATCGCGACGCTCGTCGGTCGCCGTCATCTCGCCTGTAAAGGCGATTTCGCCTGTGTCGAGTCCAGCGAGTATATCGCTCCACGCGTATATTCGCGGCTGAAACTCTAGCCCGAAGAGCCCTGACATAAGCCGGCAGTACATAGCCGTAAAGCCGTAGATTTCGCCATCCCGCTCAAAAGCTTCGCCGCTTTCGATGGCGGCGTAAACGAGCGGTTCGCCGCTTTTTTGAAGCGCTTCTATCGCGGCGATTTCCTCGCCCGTCACGCCGGGTATATCCCGAAACGAGGCAAATGACGGCGGCGTTTCCGGGGTAGCGGCCCGGACGCGCCCCATAAGCGGAATCAGCGCAATAATTACCGTAAATAAAGCGGTCGCTCTTCTAAGAACGCACATAACGAATCACTGCCTCTCAAACCATTTCAGCATTCACTAAGGAGCCACTTGAAACGCAGGCCTGTATTATTTTACAGGTAAATACAAAATATAGTATCTTTACTATATTCCCATTACTTCACGATATCAAGCTTTCCCGAATTATTACAGCGATTCTATGATGTAAAATATTTGTATACGCCGTCATCTTAGATCCATAACGGACAGTATCAACCGGTTAATCAGCGTTTACCTTTGCATTCGGCAGCTTAACGGTAATCAACAGTTCTCTTTCGCCCTGGGTTGCCGATACCCTGACATTGCCGGAATCGGTATAATGTAGGACGTTATCCGCTAATATTACGATAAGCTGTATTAGGCGTTTCCTGTCGCCATAGAAAGTGAATTCTTCGTTTGAGGTTACTGTCAGCGCGATGCCATTTGCTTCTGCTACAGGCCTTAGAGGGGTAAGCGTTTCCGATATCGCTTCATCAAACGAGAAGGTTTCTTTTTCTATCGTTTGCTGGCCCGTGTCCGCGCGGGAAAGCGTCTCTCTTATGCACGGCGGCGAGAGAAACGGCAAAATAGCTTTTCCCTCGCTTGCCGCATACACGAATGCGGAATTATCTATTTGGCAATCTGAAAATTCCCAAGATACAAAAACACCCCTATAACTGGAGTGTTTTTGCCTTCTTAGATTGTATCAAAAGTGATCACAGAATATGGAGGCGCCACCCGGAATTGAACCGGGGATGAAGGTTTTGCAGACCTCTGCCTTACCGCTTGGCTATGGCGCCGAATCCGCCGCGTGGCGGCGTAGAAATATTTGGAGCGGAAGACGGGGCTCGNNTGAGCTACCGAGGCATATGTGCGCAAGAGCGCTATGGCGACCCGGAAGGGGCTCGAACCCTCGACCTCCAGCGTGACAGGCTGGCATTCTAACCAACTGAACTACCGGGCCAAAAAAAGACAGCCTAGCAAGCGCCGGAACCGCCTACCTGAAATATAATACGAGAAACGGCATATCTTGTCAAGCTCGTTTTTTCGTTTGCCATCCTACACTGTTATTAACCAATTCTCGGCTTCGGCGAGGTTTGAGAAGGAGCGAAACATCTTCCCGCGGTTGCTCTCGGCCAAAAATTCTTTAAACTTGCCTTGCGGCCGCATATCGTCGAGCACAACGGCGACTTTTATATCGTACATGGTCAGCTTTTGAAGAATCGCTCCGGCCATGCCGGTTCGAAGCCAGAAAAAACCGCCGGCGAGGCGTTCGCCTGGGATTAGAACCATATTAGTCGCGTGCTGCGCGCACACAGTTATCAAATCCAAGGCGTCTTGCTCTGTTTGCAGCGGCTTCCCTTCGGCTTTTAGCAGAATATATCGCGCCGCATCGTTGTCTATTACCTGATAATTCATACCGATGCCATCATCAACCGTGCTGGCATCGGCTTGGCCAGATGGCTCATTTAGCCGAGACGCTGTTGCCGCTTGGACGCGCTCTATCCAGCGCAACTCCTGGCGTAGGGAATCCAAAGCGTTTTCATGGATTAAATCCCAAATAGCGCGTTCTCTCGGCGTCCTGCTTGGCGAAAACGCCTTCTCGCCGCTCTTGCTTTCCCTGATGAGCAGCGCTCCGCTGACCTCTTGTTTATATTGCTCCAAAAGAGCGGCTAATTCCGCGTCGCTCAGCTGCCACGTCCACGCGAGCTGTACGAGGAAGGCATTTTTCGTTTCCGGCGCTTCCGGCGCAATAAGCGTCCACCGATTCAGCTCCGCTAAGCCGCTATCGGTAAGCGTGTAGATTTTTTTCGTGGGCGACCCGTCCTGATGCTTTGTTTCGCTCGTTACAAGCCCTTGGCTGCCAAGCTCAACCAGCGCTTTATAAACCTGGTTGTTATTGCCGGACCAATACATAAATGGCGAATCCTGCATGAGCTTCTTCAAGTCGTAGCCAGACATTGGCCGATAGCTTAACAAGCCTAAAATCGCATGATTTATTGACATCTCACACCTCTTCCATTTCGTAACATGTGTTATTTATATCATAGGTTACTCATCTAGTCAAGGTTGCTTTGCGATTTTATTATTCAAAGCCCAAAGCGGCGTGTGCGCTACCTTACAACCGCTTTCCAGGTTAAGGGGCCAGCTATACCGTCGCGCTTGAGCCCGAAGACGCGCTGGGCTGCGACGACGGCAGACCTCGTAGCCGAGCCAAATACGCCGTCCACCTTGATCCTCGGTATAGAAGAATCGGTGTTTGCCCATTTGTTTAGATACGTCTGCAAAATGCGCACGTTTTCGCCTCTGGCGCCTTGCTTCAACACTTTGCCGGGATATGGCGGCGCGCTGCTTGGCGGCGGAATATACTGCGGCGGGGCACTTGGCGGCGGATTAGGCGACGGCGGCGATACCGCGCCCGGCGTGTCGGCGTAATACTCGTTCATGATGGCGTTCCACGTCGCCGGGCCTACGATTCCGTCGGCGCTAAGCCCGATATGGCGCTGGAACGTTATAACCTGCTCCTCGGTACGTTTGCCGAAAATCCCGTCCACAGTCACTTTGGGTATGGACGGATGTGTATTTGATATCGCGTTTAAAAGGGATTGGATCAACTCGATCTCGCTTCCGCGCGAACCCAATTTCAGCGCATGGCCCGGATAGGGCGGGATAGCCGCGCCTCCGCTACCGCCGCTGCTTCCGTTGCCTCCGCCGCTACCGCCGACGCCAAGGCTTTTATATACTTCGTAGAGCTTTTTCCACGTCGCTGGGCCGACTATACCGTCGGCAGTCAAGCCGAACTGTCCTTGGAACGCCTTTACGGCGTCCGTTGTGGCGGAGCCGAACGAGCTGTCCTGTAAAACTGAAGGGATCGAGTTATAATATGCGCTAATGGCGTTGATCAAGAATTGCAGCTCCACAACGTCCTTGCCCCTAGCCCCCTGACGGATTACGGAGCTTGGCGGGTTCGCGCCGATTCCTATTCGCTGTCCTTCGCTTGTCAGCTCCGCCAGCTTGGTCACGGCGACGTAGATAAAAGACAGTTTATTCCATGTTGCTTTATCCACGACGCCGGTTTGGGATAAATTCTGACTCTTTTGAAACGCCTTTACGGCTGTGGCGGTGGTAGGGCCAAATTTCCCGTCCGGCGTAACTTTTGGTATGGCGGGAAAATTGGTCGCTATGCGGTTCAGGTATTCCTGTATTTTTTCGACGTCCGGCCCCTGAGAGCCTTGCGATATAGTATAGCCTGGGTAGGATGTCAGCGCGTCGGAGATGTTATTCGTTTGCGTGAGCTCGATATTGTTGCTGTAATAGTATTTAAGAATATTTATCGGCGAATAGCCCGAGTTCGCAAGGCTAACAGTACCCCACTGCGACATGCCCGGGCATGTCGCAGTGGTGCCGTTGCAAAAAGATGAAAATAGGGGCTCCTTGTAGCCGGTGCGCCGTATATACCTGTTGAAAACCTGGTCGACAAGGCGTGAGATATTATCCGGAATCGTCTGCCCTTCTTTATAGTATTGGTCGAACTGGGTGCTGTTCGTTATATCGAAATTATATCCCCTGGAGCGGTACCATTCGGTGTAGATACGGTTAAGCGCCAGCGAAATTATCGCGTATACGTTCGCTTCTATAGATGCGGGAGGCCAGTTGGCGTATATTTCGCTTGCGGTGACGTTTTTCACGTAGTCCGCGAAGCGAACCGATATGTTCTTAGCGGAGGTGTTGTTGGGCTTGCCCATGTGTACGGTGATTTTGGCCGGAATGACTACATTTGGGAGTATGCGCTCGCTTCTGGGCGCTTCCGAAGGCCCCGTTTGTTCGATCTGGGGAGGCGTCTGTTTAAGCGCATTGTCTGGAATGTCTATGGTTTCAGTAGTATTACTTCCTGCGAACTTTGGATGAAGCGTAACCGGCTGCGTCGAAGCGATCCCGTCAAAAACTTCCGCGCCTTTGATCGTTTGCGTTATGTAACCGTCCTTCGAAACCGTGACGGTATATACGGCATAGGCCGCGCCGCCAGGCTTCAGCGCTGTAACTTTATTTGGAGCATTTAACGGAACACTTTTCGTTTGACCGTCTGAATCGGTCGTCAAGCGATGTAATACTGTCCCGCTTCCGCCGGAAGCAGAGAGCACAACATTCGCGTTTTCCAGAGGCTGCGCATCTGCTGTTTTTACTTCTACTTTCAGATAACCCTGATCGGAAGCGCCCGATCCACGAACGCGTTTTGTATACATATGTAAATTCCTCCCATGCATGCGGATTTTGAGCTGAAATATGTCATAATAGGGTATGCGGCGAAAAGAAGAATGTTGCAAAATAAAAGAGCCCGCGCTTTTTGGCAGCGCGGGCGTGGAAGTTTGCCATCGAATTTCTGTCTATGCTTATGGCGTCAAGTCATGTCATCAGCGCAAGTGGAACTTGCCGAGCGTCTGAAGGCGGCCGCTCTCGCGGATAAGTACGTCGTACAGGTCTAAATCCAGGGCGTTGCACAGCGCCGCCAGATAGAAGAGATTGCTCCCGAGCTCCGTCTCAATGATTTCGCGGCACTTCGGGCAAAGCTCGCCTTCGATCTGGGTGGACAGATAGCTTGGCATATCGGAAAGATCGACATCCATGGGGAGATGTTGTTTTGCGGCTGATAGCTTGATGCAGCCGCAATGCGTTATAGACTTTGCGATAGCGCGGTTTGTGCGCGAGTTCGTCTCCTGCGACTTGGAAATCATATCCAAAAGGCTCTTGTTGCGCGCGACGAGCTCGTCGACGAGGCTCTGAAAATCGTTGAAAATTATGTCCTTCATGGCAGCCTCCATTTGCTTCCGTGGAGTTATTTCATCTGCAATTATAGCCGCTGGACAAACCCTCTGTCAAATAATAAATACAAGCTTCCTGTAAAATATTAGGCGCTATTGCTTTGAATTGTTCAACTAAAGCAGCTGTCGCGGAAAATTGGCGCCCTCGCTGAGAATTAGCTGACAACAGCGCCTTGACACGAAGTGGAATCTGACATACAATTTACTTCGCCGCAGTGCTTTTTCGCTTTAAATTGGGAAATAGGCGCGTATGCCGGTGTGATGGAATGGCAGA
>DBDD01000041.1:11195-15274 GCA_002293365.1 Christensenella sp. UBA941
AAAAATACCCCAGTTATAGGGGTGTTTTTGTATTTCGCGGTATTGGGAGCGGCGGATTTTAGTGCTTAGGCAGCGGGTTTATACAGCGCCAGCAGAGAGAAGAACACACGATATGACCTCGATTTGCGTCCGGTCGAGACGCGTGTAGGCATATGGGACTTTATTGCCCTTGCAGTTTCGCGTAGACCCGGCGAAGAAACCGCTCTGTCTTGCCTGCTTTGCCGTAAGTATGCAGCCCCTTGTGGTGATTGGTATTGCATAGTTTACACTTCCCTCGGTTGGGACATTTCTTGTTTGGGCATTCGCCGTTTGGGTTTAGTTTATAAATAATCGGCGAACTTAAGATATCTATCGGAGTACTTTTATATTTTATGTATTTTATTTATAAAATCATCAATATTTTCCGTCCGAATCCAGCTTTGCGATCTTGTTGAGGTAAACGGCGGCTTGCCGCCGAATGAGATAATGCAAGACGCGTGCTTTATGAGCGCTGCCGGAATGTTCTTCTTTATCACCTTCGGCAAGGTATCGGAATAAGCGCTACAAAAGTATATGGCGGTATTTTTTGAGAGCAGCAAACTTGCATTTTGCTCAATGAACCTTCTCGCGGATTTGTAGATTTTCCCCATCCGTACACCCGAACCGATGATGTCAGTTAATCAGGTTATTTATCAGCATATCCACGAATCGGTTACGCTGTTTCGCATCGAGTAAATCAATGCCGCTATACATGTGGAACGCCTCCGCGTTTAGCCCTGTCACCTGTATCGGATAGATGATCTGCAAGGCGATGATCCGAAGTTCCATATCGTCCTTGCGGTCTGTGAACACCTCTTTCAACAGTGGAACAAGATGCAAAGGGGTTTGCATGTTCCCCTCCGTGATCTCGCGAGTCAGGATAAATCGTATTAGCTTTTCACCGCTGCCGACAAGAGCATACAACTCTTTGAGCATCATCTTCAGCTTTTCAAGGGCGTTTAATTTTGAGTACATCTCCGTCTTTGTAAAGCTCCATATAGTCTTAGTCATAACATCGCCTATTGCGATACCCAGCAGATTATCCTTGCTCTTAAAATGGTAATTGATTAAGCCGATGCCGACACCCGCGCGCTCCGCAATCTGCCGTGTCGTTATTTTTTCTACGTCATTTGTTTCACTGATTAACGCCTTCACTGCATCAATAATTGTCTGTCGGGCATCCTGCTCGGTTGCAGCCATAAGTAAACCTCCTTCGTTGACTGAGCAATTTTTGAACACGTTCGGTTCTATCTATTTACTTCAATGTACGCTTCGCCTGTCGGCATCATAGATGCTATGCACTAACAGCACAGCGGTTTCCTCCAGTGCAGAAACTGCGGATATAAAGCCAACTGCCACCAAGCTCCAAAGCGGGGTATTACCTAAAAGAACATATAGGGGCATAGAAACAAACAAAATAAATCCTGCAAGTTTGTTTCCAATCGTGTGTACCATGCTCCACTGTCCGAATTTCGCTTTCGTCAACAAAAGATTAACAGCGCGGATAAGGGCTACGCCAGCCATGCCGGAAATTGTCACTTCGAGGTTTTCGCTATTAATATAGTGAAAGAATATATAAACCCAAACAGTATAAAAAACTAAATCCCCCAAGCTGTCTAGCTTGCTTCCGAGCTTTGTCTCTGCGTTATACGCTCTTGCCAGATAACCATCCGCAATATCGCTTATGCCGCATACGCAATACAAGACCATGAAAAGCACAGGCTTATCTGCGGCCAGCAACAGCATGATGCTGAAAACAATACGGGAGCAAGATATAATGTTGGGCAGCTTTGTCATCCTTACATCCCCCCCCTATTTATCTTTCTTTGTGCGCCGTAGGGTAATTAGCATCAGCACGATAGTAATACCACAGAATACAACGGCAGCTATACCAAAATTAACATGCACCGAAATATCGCCGGGGTTGCCCGCTCTAAGTCAGAAGGCACAAATCATGGCTGACAGCATAAGAAGCAATGTTGCAATCGCGCTGATTAGTGTGATTTTTTTCATAGTAGTAACTCCTTTCATGTCAGTTAATCAGGTTGTTTAACAGCATATTCACGAATCGGATGATCCCAAGAAAACCTCCTTCCTGAACCGAACATGCTTTGAACGTGTTCAGTGTATCGGAACTTCACTCTTTTGTCAAGAGTATTTCTAAAATTTTGCGTTCGAATATCGCCTGACGCACTGGGCATTTATCCCGCTACGAAGATCGAACTATTATATCTACCGCTAAGCCCGATAAGAGCGCAAAGGCCATGACGAACAGAATATATAAAACGAAGCGCTTGACGCCCAGGACTATTTTCACTGCGCCTAGATTAGTGATTTTCGTAGCGGGACCCGTTAGCATAAAGGCTGTCGCGCTGCCCATGCTCATACCGCTCCATAGCCACTCCTGCAAAAGCGGAATCGTCGCGCCGCCGCAGGCATATAGCGGAACGCCGATTGTCGCGGCGAGAAATACGCCTAGTCCGTTGTCGGAGCCAAACAGGGCGTCGATAAAGCCGGCGGGAACATAGCGGGTAAACAGCGCCGAAAGCGCAAGGCCGATAAAAAACCATAGCGCCGTCGCCTTGATATTGCGGCCGATATTTTTCAATAGGCGTATAGAGATGTTTGGATCGGTATCGCGATTATGCGGCTCGGCGAAGCTATCGAATTTAAAGAAGGGCCTGTCTTTATAAAACGCGCGAATAAAAAGCCCCGCCGCTATCCCGCAGAAAAAGCATGAGATGATCCTTACCGTCAACGCCGCGACGCCAAGCGCCGCGCTGTAGATAATTAATTGCGGATTAAGCAGGATGGAGCTCATCATAAACGCCGCGAGCCAGTCGTCCTTTATGCCTACGCGCGAAAACGACGCCGCGAGGGGAATCGTGCCGTACATACACAAAGGAGACGCAATGCCGAGGGCGCTCGCAAGGATTACACCGAGCGCCCTCGGTAGTTTTTTTTCGTTCAATGACGCGAAGACGCCGTGAATTTTACTTTTTGCGAATACGGAAACCGCGGAGCCGAGCACAATACCCAGCGCGTAATAAGGCGCGATCTGCCTGAATTGCAGCTCGAAGTAATACCAAAGGTACACCCATTCGCGTTGAAGTATTTCTAACAATGGCTTCTCCGAACGTTACTCAGCCCAACCGAACCAGCTCGTACGCCTGAGTGCCTAGCCCTATGTCCTCGCCGTGTTCGAGCGACAGGAAGCCGTTTCGCCCTTCAACGCGCCGTACGAACGCTTCGTTTCCATCCGCTTCCCAGATGAGATCGAGACAGGCCTTATCGAGCGCGACCGGGTCGCGGGAGGCGAGGATGCCGATGTCGTGTATATCCGGCTCGGAAGGATGGCCGTTGCAGTCGCAATCGACGGACAAGCGGTTCATTACGTTGATATAGACTATGTTTTCGCCTCCGCCTAGCGCGTCGGACACGGAAAGCCCCGCCTCCGCCATCGCCATCTGGAACGGGTCTGTGTCGCCATTAATTCCGCCCTCGGTACGCGTGCCGCCCGAGTGGATCCAAACCTTGCCCATGGAGGAACCGATGCCGATGGATATGTTCTTGACCGCGCCGCCAAAGCCCGCCATTTGGTGCCCTTTAAAATGCGAAAGCACGAGCATGGAGTCGAATTCGCCAAAGCGCGCACCGACATAGTTGACGCCCTTCAATACGTCGCCGTTATTTACCGCAAGCTCCATGGATTCTTCTTCGTCCATAATCACCATGGGCGTAAAGCCGTGATCCTCGGCGACCTGATAGTGCATGGCGGCTTCGGCGCGGGAGCCGCCGTAGGCCGTGTTGGATTCGACATAGGTGCCGTTTAGCGACGTTACGAGCCCACCGATGAGCTCCTGCCGAAGGTAGTTGGAATTCGGCGGTTCACCAGTCGTAACTTTCACGGCGAGGCTGCCGCTAGGCGACCATTCTAGCGCGTCGTAGACCGCCTGCAAGCCCTCCTCCGTATTTCCTCTTCACTTAACTCGTCTTCACATATTACGTCCTGTATATTAATTCTGTTACGAGTCCAATTTTGATGTGCAGCGGAAGTAAAT
>DBDD01000310.1 GCA_002293365.1 Christensenella sp. UBA941
CGCAACTATATCGAGGGGCTGTTTTTAAGCTCCGCCGTCGTAAACAGCCCGGATCACACTACGGAGCTGATGCTTCGAACGCTTACATTATTACGCAAGCAATATCGCTACAACGGCTACATCCACGCCAAGTGTATTCCGGGAGCCGACCCGGCGCTGATCGCGCAGGTGGGCGAGATGGTCGATAGAATAAGCGTGAATATCGAGCTGCCGAGCGAGACGAGCCTGACCTCGCTCGCGCCCGAAAAGTCCAAAAGCTCGATCTTGAAGCCGATGGGCTTTATCGCGGGCCGCTTGAAAGAGACGAAAAGCGAGGCGCTCGTTTTAAGAAACGCACAAGCCTTCGCGCCGGCGGGGCACGCGACGCAGATGATTATCGGAGCGACGCCGGATACGGATTTACAAATTATCCGCCTTTCCGAAGGGCTGTACAATCGCTATCAGCTTAAGCGCGTGTTTTATTCGGCGTTTCTGCCGGCCGGCGCGGATAAGAGCCTCGCAGTCGCGGGGCCCGTGCCGCTACTGCGGGAACACAGGCTCTATCAAGCGGACTGGCTTTTGCGCTTTTACGGCTTCTCCGCAGGCGAGATTTTGGACGAACGCAATCCGAATTTCAACGTCTTCTTCGACCCGAAGTGCGATTGGGCGCTTCGGCATTTGGATTTATTCCCCGTGGAAATAATGCGCGCCGACAAGGAGGCGCTTTTGCGCGTACCGGGCCTTGGGGTGCGTAGCGTTGAGCGCATTATAGCCGCAAGGCGCTCCGCGCCGCTTAGCTTCGAGGCGCTGAAGCGCATGGGCGCCGTTATGAAGCGCGCGCAATATTTCATAACTGTCGGAGGGAAGACGCTTCATTCGCTAAAGATGGACGCCGGATTTATCGCGCAGAATCTTCTGATAGGACACCGGATCAAGCCGGATGTGCGCCCCGGCGCTTCGGAACAGCTTTCGATGCTAGGCGGCGCTGGCGAGCTGCTCGCGCTGAAGGCTGGCGGAACACAGGCATTCGCCGGATTCGGCTCGATGCCCAATATGCTCGCCGCGCCAGCGCGGGAGGCGTATGTGCAGAGCTTGACGGGGGAGCTATGATGTTGGTCTACGCCTACGATGGTACGTTCGAGGGCTTTTTAACGTCCGTTTTCACGGCGTACGACCTGCGTGAGTCGCCAGAACGCATCGAGAGCGGCGAGATTCAAGCGGGGCTTTTAGAGCAAACGCGCTATATAGCCGCGGATTTCGCGAAATCCGAGCGCGTACGCGCCGGTATACAAAAAAAGCTCGGCCCGCTCGCATACGAGGACGTCTATACCGCGTTTCTAACCCCGGATTACGATAAGGCAACGGCGCTGTACCGCTACATACGGCTTGGGTTCGACGCCCTCGGGCGAAAGCTCGTCGATCATTTTGAGGACGAGCGGGTGATGCGTATCGTTCGCATGGCCAAGCGCGTCGAGACGGAGATTCAGCATCTAAAGGGATTTATCCGCTTCAGGCTTATCGGCGGGGTCTACTATAGCGATTTTGAACCGGACAACGACATACTAGAGGTGCTCGCGCCGCATTTCGCCGAACGCTATGGGGATCAGCGCTTTATCATCGAGGATAAGCGCCGCGACAAGCTCGTCGCCTGCGAAGATGGGCGCTGGGAGTTGTATCTTTCGCCGGGGCTGGATCTTTCCGCTTTCGGCAAATCGGACGAATCTGAATGGAGCGAAATGTGGAAGGAATTCCATAAGGCGCTAACGATTAAAGAGCGCGCGAACGCCCGCCAACAAAAGCTTATGATGCCGAAACGCTATTGGGAATACATGCTGGAAATGCATGATAGGGATAATTTGCCTGTCCGTTTTACATAGAGTTTACGCTTGGCGCGTTGCCTTTTTTCGCCAGATATTGTATAATATATAAAACTATTATATGGAAGGATATTACATGAACAAAGCGCTGACATCTTTGACGACCGACCCCTACATGAACCTTGGAAGGGAAGAGCTGCTGCTGGAGCGGCTTAAAGAGGGAGAGGTCATGCTCTACATCTGGCAGAACGCGCATACAATCGTAATCGGCAAAAACCAAAACCCTTGGCGCGAATGCGCTGTAAGCGCGCTTGAGCGCGACGAAGGAAGGCTCGCCCGGCGTTCCTCCGGAGGCGGCGCTGTTTATCACGACATGGGTAACCTGAATTTCACTTTTTTGGCCGACAGGAATCTTTACGACGTAAAGCGCCAGCTTTCCGTAATACTCGCCGCGGTACGCTCTTTCGGCATCGCTGCGGAATTTACCGGCCGCAACGACCTAACCGTCGACGGTAAGAAATTTTCGGGCAACGCCTTCCGTATGCTAAAAGACAGAGCGCTGCACCACGGCACGCTCCTTATCAACGCCGACATGAGCGCCGTTGCGCGGTATCTGACGGTTTCACCCGAAAAAATGCAATCCAAAGGAGTCGCTTCCGTCGCCGCGCGCGTATGCAATCTTCGCGACTACAATCCTCTTGTTTCGGTCGAAGAGATGAAAAGCGCCTTGCTTTCGGCATTTGCGGCGGAGTACGGCGAATATGAGACCATCAGCGAGTTTTCGCCCGGAGAGCTTGAGCCCTATCGCGCGAAGTACGCCGCTTGGGAATGGCGCTTTGGCGAATCCCCAAAGTTCGACGTGCTTTTGGAGCACCGGTTCGATTGGGGCTATGTGGAAATGAATTTAAAGCTAAGCGCCGGGCGTATAGATAGTGCGCAGGTATTTTCCGACGCGATGGATGAAGCGTTTATCGGCGCTATCGGCGCGCGCCTTGTAAATATCCCGTTTCATTCCGAAGAGCTTGCCCGCGCGGTATCCGAACTCGACGTTGAGCGCGAAACGTCGCCGCACAGAGCCGCGCTTGCCGAATGGCTGCTCTCGAAAGGATTTTAGGCATCTCCGCCGCGGCAAAGGCGTTATGATACAAAAAGTTTACTAGATGTAGCTGTAAGCTGAAGGAAAAGGTTCAGCAAGTGGTGAATATTACCAACAAGAGATGTGCCGGTCGCGTTTTGCCGTAATCCTCAAAAGGAGGCGCAAAGATGGGCCCCGGACTTAGCGATGTGGAGCTATTATCGTTTCACGAAGGCAAGAATTTTGAGCTATACAAGCATCTTGGCGCAAACCGCTTGGAAAGCGACGCGTCTCTTTGCAGTTTTGGCGTATGGGCCCCGAACGCGAAAAGCGTCTCTGTCGTCGGGGATTTTAACGGTTGGGATCCGAAGCGCAATCCTATGACGCTTCGCGGTAATATGGGCGTTTGGGAGGCCTTTATTCCGGGCCTTAGAAAAGGCGAGCTCTACAAATATTATGTCGTACAGGCGAGCGGTGCGGCCGTATATAAGGGCGATCCGCTTGCGCTGTATTCGGAGCTAAGGCCAAAAACCGCGTCCATGGTTTGGGATTTGGGCGGTTTTGAATGGAATGACGCGGAGTTTCTGGAACGCCGGGGGAATACATTGCACGAACCCATTAGCATCTATGAGGTTCACGCCGGTTCCTGGAAGCGCGCGTCCTACCACAATCTCGCGGACGAGCTCGTGCCCTACGTATCCGGCCTGGGGTATACGCATATTCAATTCATGCCGCTTTGCGAACATGTGCTGGACGCTTCCTGGGGATATCAGTCTACGGGCTTTTATAGCGCGACGTCGCGCTTTGGAGAGCCTTCCGGCCTCAAATATCTTATAAACAAGTGCCATTTGGCCGGTATCGGCGTTATCATGGACTGGGTGAGCGCCTATCTGCCCTACGACGAGCACGGGCTGCGCCTTTTCGACGGTACGGCGCTTTACGAACCGGAAAATTTCCGCGAACCCAACCACTTCGGCACGACGCCGTTCGACTTTGACAAGCCCGAGGTGCGTTCGTTTTTGCTTTCAAACGCGTTGTTTTGGCTTAGGGAATACCATGTGGACGGCCTGCATATATCCAATGTTTCCGCGATGCTCTATCCGGCGTATGGGAGCCGCGAGGAAACGCTGTTTGAGGACGACGGCCGCAGTCATGGGGCCGTATGCTTCTTTACAGACTTGTACGACGCCGTAAAGGCGGAATTTCCCGGCGCGATTCTTACCGGGGCCGAATTCAGCTCCCTAAATGGCATAACAAGGCAGCCGCACAGCGAGGGCTTGGGCCTAAGCTACAAATGGGACGGCGGCTTCGCGAAGGATATGCTCGAATACATGCGGCTCGACCCCGATTACCGCAAATGGCACCATAAAAAGCTTACGGCCTCTATGATGACGGCGTTTCACGACAATAGGATCCTGCCGCTGTCGCATGCCGAAACGGTGCATGGCCGGCGTTCGCTGCTCGATCAAATGCCGGGCGGCTACGACCATAAATTCGATCAGCTTCGCCTGCTTTATGCGTATATGTTCGCGTATCCCGGCAAAAAGCTCATGTTTATGGGTGGCGAGTTTGCGCAATTTAACGAGTGGCATTACGATAGGCCCCTCGATTGGATGCTGCTCGACTTTCAAAAACACGCTGCTATGAAACAGTTTGTTTCAGACCTTAACGGCTTTTATAAAGGTACGCCTGCGTTTTATGCTCAGGACGATACCTGGGGCGGCTTTCGCTGGCTTAGCGTCAACGACGAAATCCACTCCATAATCGCTTTCGCCCGGGTGGTGGAGCGCTCGAACGGGGCCGACGAGCTCGTAGCGTGTATTTTTAACTTCAATCCGAACTCTTATGACGCTTACCGCGTCGGCGTATCCGACGCGGGTATATACGAAGTGGCGCTCAACAGCGCGTACATCAAATACGGCGGCGCTGAAGAGGAAAAGCCCATACGCTACGTAGCGCAGCCGGTAAGCTGGAATGAAAAACGATTTTCGATCGTTGTGCGCGTGCCGGCGTACGGCGCGCTCTATCTAAACAGGATTTCGCTTTTGGAAGACGAGGCGTTGGCCGAATAGGGCGCAAGCCTAAAGGACCGACAGCATTTTAGTGAGGTGTCAGGATTATGGTTGAAAAAAACATTATCGCCATGCTGCTCGCCGGCGGACAAGGGAGCCGGCTTCACGTGCTTACTGAAAAAGTAGCGAAGCCGGCAGTGCCTTTCGGCGGCAAGTACCGAATCATCGATTTCCCTCTATCAAACTGCGTAAACTCGGATATCGACACCGTGGGCGTGCTAACCCAATATCAGCCGCTCGAGCTAAACTCCTATATAGGCAACGGCCAGCCCTGGGACTTAGACCGCAACGCCGGCGGCGTTTACGTGCTGCCGCCATATGTAAAGGGCAAGCACGGCGAATGGTATTCCGGCACGGCGAACGCCATCTACCAGAACGTCGGGTTTGTCGACCAATATTCGCCTAAATACGTTTTGATCCTATCGGGCGACCATATTTACAAGATGAACTATTCCAAGATGCTCAAGCGCCATATCGACATGGACGCCGACGCGACCATCGCCGTAATCGAGGTGCCGATGCAGGAGGCGTCGCGCTTTGGCATCATGAATACGGACTCCGCGGGGCGCGTGCAAAGCTTCGAGGAAAAACCCAAGCGCCCCAAAAGCAATCTGGCCTCGATGGGCATCTATATATTTAGCTGGGAAAAGCTGAAAAGCTATCTGAAGGCGGATTTTGAAGACAAGGCTTCCACCAACGACTTTGGCCACGACGTCATTCCGGCAATGCTAGCCGCGGGCGAAAAGCTCGTGACGCATCCTTTTGCCGGCTATTGGAAAGATGTCGGCACAATCGAAAGCCTTTGGCAAGCCAATATGGATCTTTTAGAAACGCCTCCCGCGCTCGATTTATACGACCCGACATGGCGCATCTACAGCCGCAATCCAATACGCCCCCCGCACTATATAGCGGACGGCGCGAGCGTACACGGTTCCATCGTTACGGAGGGCTGCGACGTATTCGGCGAGGTGCGGCGCAGCGTTCTATTTTCCAGCGTAATAATTGAGAAGGGCGCGACGGTGATCGATTCGATCATCATGCCCGGCGCTATTATACGCGCAGGCGCTCGCGTGGTAAAGTCCATTCTCGCCGAGCGCGTCGAAATCGGGCCGGGTGCGGGGGTCGGTGAGCCGCCCATGCTATCCGAGACGATGGATCTTACATTGCCCGAAAACGACGGTATTACGCTCATCGGAGAAGATACGTTTGTCGAAGCCGGCGCGCATATACCAGCCGGGCGGATAGTAAAAGCAGCGCGTGTTGCGGCGGAAAGGAGCGAGAGCGCATCATGAGAAAAAACGCTTTCGGATTAGTTTATACCGGCGAATCAAATTTAAGCTTAAAGGATTTGACGTATTCGCGCTCCGTGGCGGCGGTGCCTTTTGGAGGCCGCTACCGGGCGATAGACTTTACGCTGTCCAACCTGGTTAATTCCGGCATTACAAACGTCGGCATCATAGCCCAGCGCAACTACCATTCCTTAATGGATCATCTCGGCAGCGGTAAGGAGTGGGATTTGCATAGAAAGCGCGACGGTCTGTTCATATTGCCGCCGTTCGTTACAAAAGACAACACCGGCCTCTACAGAGGCACTGTGGACGCGCTAAAGAGCTGCATGGGCTATATCCGCCGTTCGTCCCAGCGCTACTGTATTTTTACGGGCAGCCACACGATTTTCAACATGTCGTTTGACGCTATGATCGAAAGGCATATCGAGACCGGCGCGGATATTACGGTTTTGTACAACCAGGAAGGGGAGGTCTACGACCAAGAGGAGCATTTCGAGGACGTCCGCTTCGTCTTCGACGAATCGGGGCGCGCGCAAATGATGGAAATCGACGCGTTCCGGCCCAAGAGCGATTTGATCTCGATGGACACGTATATTATCGAAAAGACGCTGTTGGAATATCTCGTTGAAGAATGCGTAACGCGCGGCACATACGATTTTGTGCGCGATATTTTATTCAAGAAGCTCGATACGCTTAAGCTAATGGGATTCCGCTACGACGGCTTTGTCGCCAGGCTCAATTCGCTTACGAGCTACTTCCGCCATACTATGCAGCTATTGGAAACGGACGTGAGGCGCGACCTGTTTTCAGAGGGCAGCCCCGTCTATACCAAGGTCAAAGACGAAGTGCCCGCAAAATACATGGAAGCCGCTAAGGCTACCAACAGCATTGTCGCCGACGGTTGCGTCATCGAAGGCGAAATCGAAAATTGCGTACTGTTCAGGGGCGTACACATTGCCAAGGGCGCGAGCGTGAAGAACTGTATCATCATGCAGAACAGTGAGATAATGGAGAACGCGTCGCTCCAATACGTAATCCTCGATAAGTCCGTGATCGTTAAACGCGACAGGCGTATGATCGGGCACCCGAGTTTCCCGGTGATCATACGCAAGAACGCTGTGATTTAGTTTACTAGTAGGGGCGGATGGCGATCCGCCCGCAGAGAAGCAGTTAATCCGCGACCGACGGTCGGATTGCCATCCGCCCCTACATGATTTCGGATTAATCGTTGAAGGTTACGGACGCGATATATCGCGTCCCTACAAGGTTTTCGTCCGTATGTAAGGGAGGTTAGTCAAATGAAAGTCCTGTTTGTAACATCGGAATGCATGCCGTTTGTCAAGACCGGCGGTCTTGCAGACGTTTTAGGCACGCTTCCGAACGAAATCGCGCGAAAAGGCGCGGACGTGCGGGTGATTCTGCCGCTCTACCGTGAAATCCCGGAGCAGTGGCGCTCGAAAATGAAGCACCTGTTGTTCTTCTACGTCAACCTGGGATGGCGGCGTCAATACTGCGGCATTGAAACGCTCGAGCATAATGGCGCTACGTATTACTTCATTGACAACCAGTTCTATTTCTCGCGCGACAGCGTTTACGGCTACGGCAACGACGAGGGCGAGCGCTTCGCTTTCTTCTGCCGGAGCGTGCTAGAGGCGCTGCCGCTTATAGGCTTCATGCCGGATATCATCCACGCCAACGACTGGCAGTCGGGCATGGTGCCGGCGCTTTTGAAGATCCAATACAAAAATATCGCGGGCTACAGCGATATCAAGACGGTCTTTACCATCCACAACCTGAAGTACCAGGGCATCTTCCCATGGGGCTGGATCGACGATATGCTCGGCATAGGCGACGCGTATCTGCGCAACGGCATGCTAGAGTACTATGGCTGTATAAATTTCCTCAAGGGAGGCATCGTATTCTCCGACGAGGTTACGACGGTTTCGCCGACGTACGCCAAGGAAGTTCAGATGCAATGGTACGGTGAGCAGCTCGACGGGCTTTTGCGCAGCCGAGCCGACCATTTCCGCGGCATTCTGAACGGCATCGACACCAAGGAATACGATCCTCGGGTGGATAAAAATATCGCCGCCAACTATTCCGACCGCTCAATACGCGGCAAGGCGGCTTGCAAGATGGCGCTGCAAGAGGAATTGGGCCTTGAAAAACGCCAGGATGCGCCGCTCATCGCTATGGTTTCGCGCCTGACCGACCAAAAGGGCCTCGATCTTATCGAGTGCGTGCTGGAAGACATCATGCGCTTGGACGTACAGCTTGCGTTTTTAGGCGCGGGCGAGGAGCGCTATCAGGAGCTGCTGTCTTGGGCGCAATGGCGCTATCAAGGGCGTATCGGCGTGCGCATAGAAGTCAACGAAACGCTTTCGCGCAAGTATTTCGCCGGGAGCGATATCTTCCTCATGCCGTCGCAGTTCGAGCCTTGCGGCCTTTCCCAGCTGATCGCTATGCGCTATGGCTCCGTGCCGGTCGTACGCGAGACGGGCGGCTTGAAGGATACCGTCGAGCCGTACAACAAGTTTACAAACGAGGGAACCGGCTTCTCCTTTGCAAATTACAACGCGCACGAGATGCTCTCCATAATCGAAAACGCCGTTTCGACCTACCACGATAAACCCGTCTGGGAGGGCTTAATTAGCCGCGGGATGCGCAAAGACTACGGCTGGGATACCTCCGCGAAGCATTATTACAGCCTCTACGAGACGATTCTAGCGCCGAAATCGAAGTCGATCCCGCTGGGCGAGGCGGCAAAGGAAGCCGGGCCAATCGGCGAAGCCGCCGAGGTTATCAAAAAGGCCGCGGAAGCGGGTATGCAAAAAGCAGCCGAAAGCGCAAAGAAAGCGGCCGAAGGCGCGAAAAAAGCCGCCGAAGGCGTTGCTGACGGCGCGAAGAAAACCGCCCGGGGCGCAAAGAAGGCTGCCGAAGGCGTAGCGAGCGGCGCGAAAAAGGCCGCATCGAAGGCCAAGGCCGAATCTGAAGCTGTCGCCGCGAAAGCCGGTGAAAAAGCCGTTAAGGCGAAGAAGGCCGTAAAGAAAGACCTCGCCTCCGCCGCGAAAGCCGTTGGCAAGGCCGCGGATAATATCGCGGGGAAGCTGGAAATGTGATTATCGCGCCCTACTCGATGAACTAAGGAGATAAAGAAATAGTGGAGAAGCTTTCACCAAAGGCCCAAGCAATCGTTGACGACGTTACGGGCAAGCTCGCAAGACACTTCGGCAGGTCGCTTGAAGACGCTTCCGGCCTACAAATCTACAAGGCGTGCGCGATGAACGTGCGCGACGCGATAATGCAAAAGTGGGTGCGCTCAAGCGACCGTTTCGAAGCGCTGGGCCTGAAGAAGCTCTACTACCTTTCGGTCGAGTTTCTCGTGGGGCGCGCGCTGCGCAACAACATCATAAACATCAAGCTGCTGCCCGAATACGCCGAGGCGATGGCGGCGCTCGGACATCCTCTGGACGAAGTTTGCGAAGAAGAGGACGATCCCGGGCTGGGCAACGGCGGCCTGGGACGGCTTGCGGCGTGCTTCCTGGATTCGCTCGCGACGCTGCGCCTGCCGAGCATGGGTTGCGGTATACGCTACGAATACGGCCTGTTCAAGCAAAAGATCGTCGACGGCTATCAGGTCGAGCTGCCGGATTCCTGGCTGGATGAAGGTAACGTATGGGAGGTAATGGATCCGGATGGCGAGGTCGAGGTGCGCTTCAACGGCCAGGTCGAAGAAGAATGGGCAGGCGAGCGGCTGATTGTTACGCATAAGGACTATAATACCGTCCTCGCTATTCCGTATGATATGCCGATAATCGGCTACGATTCCGACGAAACGAGTACGCTGCGCCTTTGGAGCGCGAAATCGCCCAAGCGCATAGATATGGAGAGCTTTGGCCGGGGTCAGTTTATGCGCGCGATGGAAGAGCGCGAGCTGGCCGAGGTTATCTCCAAAGTTCTGTACCCCGGCGATACCCATAACGAGGGCAAGGAACTGCGCTTGAAGCAGCACTATTTCTTCACCTCCGCGACGATACAATATATCGTCAAGGAATTCCGCAAGACGGGGCTGCCGCTTTCGCGCCTTCCAGAGCGCGTTTGCATCCAGATCAACGACACGCATCCGGCGCTGGCGATTCCCGAGCTTTTCCGCATACTGCTCGACACAGAGGGCTTCACGTGGGAGGAGGCGTGGAACGTTACGCGCCGCGTCTTTTCCTATACAAACCATACAGTGATGACCGAGGCGCTTGAGCGCTGGCCGGTACTAATATTTAAGCCGCTATTGCCGCGTATCTATTCGCTTTTGGAGGCGATAAACGATACGTATTGCAAGAAGCTATGGTCGTTTTATCCTGGCCAGTGGGAAAAGATCAGCTATATGGCTGTTATCGGTTACAATGAATTGCGCATGGCGTATCTGGCTATCGCGCTGTCCAACAAAGTAAACGGCGTCTCGCAGCTGCACGCCGATATTTTAAAGCACGGGCTTTTCCGCAATTTCTATGTTGTGGAGCCTTGGAAATTTATCGGCATTACAAACGGCATAACGCCCCGGCGCTGGCTGCTGAGCGCGAATCCGGGACTGACCTCCCTGATCGAGGAGACGATAGGCGACGGCTTCAAGACCGACCTCTGGAAGCTGGAATATCTCGTTCCATACACAAAAGATAAAGCGTTTCTCGAAAAATTCGCAAAGATTAAGCGCGAAAATAAAGTTCGCCTATCCAATTGGCTGATGGCGAAGCAGGGCACAGCCGTCGATCCGGACTTTATCTTAGACGTACAGGCAAAGCGTCTGCACGAATACAAGCGGCAGCTGCTGAATATCCTGCACGTCATCTGCCTATACGACCGGCTTTTGAACGATTCGACCTTCGACATGCACCCTCAGACGTTTTTGTTCGGCGCGAAGGCCTCGCCGAGCTACTATATGGCAAAGCAGCATATCCAGCTTATAGTATCCGTCGGCGAAAAAATCGCCGCCACGCCGCGCGTGCGCGATAAGCTCCAAGTCGTATTCTTGGAAAACTACAACGTTTCCGCCGCCGAGGTTTTAATACCCGCCGCCGAGATAAGCGAACAAATTTCCACGGCGGGCAAGGAAGCGTCCGGTACGGGCAATATGAAATTCATGATGAACGGCGCCATTACGATCGGTACGCTCGATGGCGCGAATGTCGAAATGCGCAAGGAAGTCGGCGACGAGAATATCTTCATATTCGGCCTTACCGCCGAGGAAACCGAAAAATACTACAAGTTCGGCTACAACAGCGGCCAGGTATTCGGCGAAAACGCCGAGCTGCGCAAGGCGCTCGACTATTTGCTATCCGGCGAATTTTCCGGCGGTAACGAGCGCACGTACAGCGATATCCACAAATCTCTGTTGTTCGGGATTCATGGCGCGCACGCCGACCCGTATCTGGTTTTGCAGGACTTCAGCGAATATAAAAAGACGCAGGAAAAGCTACAGGAGCTGTATAAAGACCAAATGGCGTGGCAGCGCGTTGCCGCTATGAATACGGCGAAATCCGGCATGTTTTCAAGCGACCGTACGATTCGGGATTACAACGACATGGTTTGGCACTTGGAAAGCCCGAGATAGTGCCGCAATCTTCATAAAATCGGCGCGCCGGGGGCGTCGCGCCCTACGTTGTAGGGGCGCGCCCGTGACCCTAAATATTCCATTAACGATAATCGCGGGAGCACACTGTGCTCCCCTACAATTTATGGTCAACCCTGTTTCTCAGGAGGACAGTTATGGATCTTCGCATGTCGAATTATGGCACAGATATCTTGCACCATTCGCGATTTTCCATATATCGTCAGCCGTTCGGCGCTGTGGCTATGGGCGAAAGCGTGCTTTTAAGAATATCCGTCGCGGAGTCCTTTCCGGATGTAACGGCCTTATGCGCGTATTGGATAGACGACGTTGAAAAGGTCGTCGAAATGGAGCGCATCCATATTAACGAGCCGCTGGGCCGCCGCTGGTACGAGACGACGCTGGAAATGCCCGACCATACGTGCCTGGCTTGGTACGCGTTTATCCTAAACGACGGCATGCGCCTTATCTACTATGGCAGCAAAGCGGGCGGAGGACGCGGCGAAACGTACGACGCACTGCCGCCCCCCTTCCAAATTACCGTCTACGATCCGTCGTTTAAAACGCCAGAATGGTTCAAGGGCGCTACGATGTACCAAATATTCGTCGACCGGTTTCGAAGGGGCTCCGGCCTTGGGGGCCTTGAGCGCGCCGGGGAGCATACGAAAAAGGGCCGCGAAATCAAAAGTCACGTAGACTGGAACGAACCTCCGTTCTTCCGTCCGGAGCCGGGCGAGGAGCATTATACGCCAAACGATTTCTTCGGCGGCGACTTGCGCGGCGTTATCGACAAACTCCCGTATCTTAGGTCTTTGGGCGTGGACGTCATATATTTTAACCCGATCTTCGAGTCGCCCTCCAACCACAAATACGACACGGGCGACTATAAGCGCGTCGATCCTATGTTCGGCGACGAAGCCATTCTGCGTGAGCTGTGCGAAAAGGCGCAAGGCTTGGGTATTTCAGTTATGCTCGACGGCGTGTTTTCGCATACGGGCGCGGACAGCCTCTATTTTAACCGCGAAGGGCGCTACGAAGGCGAGGGCGCGTATCAAGGACAAGGTTCGCCGTACTATAATTGGTTCATATTTTTCAACCATCCTGATAAGTACGCTTCATGGTGGGGTTTTCAGAGCCTTCCGGAAGTGAACGAAATGCATAAGGATTATCGCGATTTCATAATGTGCGAAAAGGATTGCGTGCTGGAGCATTGGGCAAAGGCAGGCATAAGAGGCTGGCGGCTCGACGTTGCGGACGAACTGCCGGAGGCGTTTATACGCGAGATGCGCGAGCGGCTCAAGGCGCTTTCCGAGGAGTATGTTTTGCTTGGCGAGGTATGGGAGGACGCGTCCACGAAGGAATCGATGGGCGTAAAGCGCCAGTATGTCATGGGCAAGGAGCTCGATTCGGTGATGAACTACCCGTTCCGCTCGGCCGTGCTGGATTTTTTCCTTGGCCGGGCGGACGCGCACGGGCTGAACAGCGCGCTTTCACGCTTGCGCGAAAACTTCCCGGAACCCTTCTTTTATTGCGCAATGAACATGCTTTCCACCCACGACGTGCCGCGAGCGCTATCGCTGCTTTCGGGCGCGCCGGATAAGGATGCGGGCATTTCGCGCGAAGAGCAGGCGGGCTATAAGCTCACGGACGAACAGATGGAGCTCGGCATAAAGCGCATGAAACTCGCGTCGCTTTTGCAGTACGCGTATCCGGGCGTAGCGTCGATCTATTACGGCGACGAAGCCGGGTGCGTGGGCTTGATGGATCCCTTCAACAGGGGAACGTATCCATGGGGCAGCGAAAACATGGAGCTTTTGAAGCACTACAGGCGGCTTGCGCTTCTCAAAAAGCACTTTCCGGATATGCGTTACGGCGGCATGGTTATGGGCGCGCCGGAAAACAACGTAATAGCGGTCGTGCGCTTTACGGACGGTACATCCGGCTATGAATACGATACCGGCGAGAGCATCACGGTCGTATTGATAAATCGCGCGCTAACAAAAATACGCGTGCCGCTGCGCTTCCAGATGCTCATGGAAGGGCCGGACGCGCTGCGCCTCGCTTTTATGGACGTCGACGGCGTATATCACGACGTTTTCAGCGGCAATGAATATACCTGCGCCGATTCGATGCTGGATATTGAGCTGCCCCCGCTTACGGCGGCGGTCTTAATGCGCAAGGAGGATTAAGACTATCTTTTATAGCCGTGCCGCGGATTGTCGCTAACCGTTTTAACGGCGAGAATAAGCGCCGTCGTGAGCTCCGCCTCGCCTTGCGGGGTGTTGATGTAGAATTGCGAGAACACCTCGCCGCCGCGCGTCGATACGTACTTTGAAGGAAGCCGGTTCAGCGCGAGCGCGCATACGTCGTCGACGCACTCCTCGCATCCGCACGCGCCGAGCTGTTGAATAACGTCGACAGACCGGCGGCGGACGATATCCTCGTATAGGTTTACCAACATTTTATTGCACCCCCAAGTATTACCCCGGGGCGCGTTTACTTGGCCTTGTGCCTCGGGCGGTCGTGGACTTTTTTTGCCGAAGAGTAGAGCGCGGTCATGAATTCGGCCTGCCCCTGTTCGGTATTTATGGATAGCTGAGAGAACACTTCCCCGCCTGTCGACGAAACGTATTTCGGCGGCAAGCTGTTTAGCGTGAGCGCGCATACGTCGTCGTAGCATATCTCGCACTCACACATACCGAGCTGTTGCATTACGTCCTTCGCCCTTCGGCGGACGGCGTCTTCGTATAGGTTTACTATCAACGCTCCACTCTCCCGCTCGATCCTTTAGGATCATTCAGTGATTCCATTTGATGATCAGGTATTACGCCACTCATCTGAAACGGGGCTGCCAAACAATTCAAGTCCAAAGCCGTCTTCATCCGAGACGGGCTGCGAATGTATTAGTCTAAATCCATTCTTATTTGAGACGGGAAGCCATTAAAGCTCGCCGTCAGGATACGCTCGGGCACATGGTCGAAAAGCTGGCCGAGAGGCTCCTTTTTTTGGATCAAGGCGGCCGTTTCCGCAAACAATGGCGCAACGGAGACCAGCTTGATACGGCTGGAATTTCGAGCCGCCTCGCATTCGACCGTATCCGTCGATATGAGCATTTCGATCGGGCTGGCTTCGATACGCTTGACGCCTTGCTCTTTCAGGTTGAGATGTGAGAGGCAGGCGAAAATACGGTTTGCGCCCTTTTGCCGAAGGCCATACGCGATATCGCAAATGGTGCCGCCGGAAATCGTGAAATCGTCAACTATCAGGCAATTTTTGCCCTCGACATGGCCGATGATTTCGAGAATCTTGGCGTTTTCGTCGTGACCGGTGCGGGTTTTGTCTCCGATGGCGACGGGGCAGTTCAGTTCGTTGGCAAATTCGTGCGCGCGCTTGGCAAACCCGGCGTCGGGCGAGACGACGACAAGATTTTCGTCTACGATGCCCCAGCGCTTTACGTATTCTACTAATATCGTACGGGCGTAAAGATGGTCGAGCGGTTTTTTGAAGAAGCCCTGGACCTGCGCGGAATGCAGATCCATCGTGATTATGCGGTCGACGCCTTCGAGCTCTAAGCACTCGGCGCAAACGCGCGCGCGAATCGATACGCGCGGCTCGTCCTTTTTATCGCCTTTAGCGTAGCTAAAGTAGGGGATGATCGCCGTGATCGAGTTGGCGCTTGAGCGTTTAAACGCGTCGATCCAGAATAGCAGCTCTACAAATTCCCTGTTTGGATCGACGCCGATCGGCTGTACGATGTACACGTCCTTATCGCGGATCGGCTCCAGAATTCGTACCATCAGATTGCCGTCTGAAAAAACTATTGCCTCGGAATTACCCAATTCCTGATCCAAAAACGCGCACATACGCTCTGCGAATGGCCGTCCCGTCGTGCCTGCAAAAATCCTAATGTGGCCACCGGAGTTCATTGGTAGTTACCTCCCGAAAAAATCATATCTATCATATCACATTTTTACTCAGTTCGTACCAGAATTGCAAAAAATCGTCGGCGAAATAACAACAAGCGACCTCAATGCCGGGCCGATAGGCGCCGTGGAAGTCGCTTCCGCAGGAAATATGCATGTCGTGTGATTGCGCGAGGCGCTTAAGAAGCGCCGTTTGGGCGGGCGTATGCGAGGGATAATACGCCTCGACGCCTTTAAGACCCATTGCCGCTAGTTTGTTTATGGCCTCGGGGACATCCATGCGCAGCTTAAACGGATGCGCAAGCACGGAAATACCCCCGGCGCGCCGGATAATATCGAGTAATTTATCCGCGCCCGGGCGCTCATGCGTATAAAAAGCGCGGCCATTCCGGCCAAGCCAAACGCGAAAGGCGTCGTTCGTATCGGAAGCATAGCCGCCGCTTGCAAGCGCAAAGGCCATATGCGTACGGGCTATTCTTTTTAGGTTGGTTGTGGGGAGAAATCCCGTTATATCCGCGCCGAGCGCTTTCAAGCGCTCAAGAATGCGCTCGTTGCGCCGGGCGCGCTCTTCGGATATAGCGTCGATATGGCGGATAAGCGCTGAAGCGCCAGGGTCGAATGCGTAGGCTAGAATATGCGCTTCGCAATGAGGCGTCAACATGCATTCGAGCTCGACGCCGGCGATCGTCGCAATGCCGCGCGCTTTTGCGGCACTTAGCATCGACGGGAGCCCGGCAATACTTGCGTGGTCGGTAAGCGCGATTAATTTAGCGCCGACCCGGGACGCTTCCGCCGATAGTTCTTCCGGCGTCATCGATCCGTCCGAGTGGACGCTATGCAAGTGTAAGTCGAGTATGTCCATCAATTTTTGCTGTTTAGCTTCTTCATGAAGCGTTCAGTATCTATTATAGCCCTATTATGCATTCCTTTGCCAATTAGGCCATCCTCGTCGTAAGCCTCGACTTGGAAAACCAGCTGTCGCCCATCAATAGAAACGAGCTTGGCGTGGATTCGCAGCCTTTGGTTCAGGCCGGAGGGCTTGACGTGATCGACGCATACGCGCGTTCCGACCGTCGTCTGCCCCTCGGGCAAATCTTTTTGAGCGAGCTGGAGGCAAGCGCCCTCCATAAACGCGATCATGCAAGGCGTCGCGAATACGTCTTGCCCGCCGCTTCCCCAAACGGAAGCGAAATGACCTGCTTCCACGACCTTTTCGATTATGAATTCTTCGCCGATGGTCATTCGGTATTACATATACCTTTCTTATAATGTCGTATACTGTAGGGGCGAACTGTGTTCGCCCGTGAGCACCGAACGTCATGATTGAATCGGGCGAACGCAGTTCGCCCCTACATAAATTACGCTAGACCGTTCGATCAAAATTCTCGCCCTTACCGGCGTCTTCCGGATTCTTATCGCCTTCAGGCGCGTCTTGGGCCTGCGATTCGAGCGCTTTCACATCCGGATTTTCATCGCTCTTATCGGCGGCAGCGTCTTTAACGGGAACCTCGCGGTTTTCGTAATACGCGGCGAACTCCTCGCCGTCGAGGCGTTCGTGTTCAAGCAGCGCCTCTTTGACGCGCTCGAGCCCTTCCTTGCCCTCTTCGAGAATATTCTTGGCGCGCGTATAGGCTTTTTCGAGAATTTCACGAATCTCGCGATCGACCTTCATTGCGACGTCTTCGGAATAGTTGCGCTGATGGCCAAAATCCTTGCCGATAAAGATTTCGGTGTCGTTGCCCAGGAAAATCGGGCCGATATTGTCGCTCATGCCGAATTCAACGACCATCTTGCGGGCCAGTTCCGTCGCGCGCTGTAAATCGTTTGACGCGCCGGTCGAGATATCGCCGACCATAAGCGATTCCGCGACGCGCCCAGCGAGCAGCATAGCTATATCGTCGAGCATCTTGGAGCGCTTAAGGTGTTGCCTATCGTCCTTGGGGAGCGCCATGGTATAGCCCGCGGCGCGGCCACGCGCGATTATGGAGACTTCATGTACAGGGTCGCAGTGCTCGAGCGTATGCGCGACGATAGCGTGCCCGGCCTCGTGGTATGCCGTTATGCGCTGGTCGTCTTCCGTGACGACGCGGCTGCGCTTTTCGGGGCCGACGACGACGCGCGTAATAGCTTCTTCGAGCTCGACCATAGTAATTTCCTTCTTCTGGGCCCGCGCGCCAAGGATAGCGGCTTCATTCAGTACGTTTTCTAAATCGGCGCCAGTAAAGCCGGGGGTGCGCTTTGCGAGGGTTTTCAGCACGACCTCTTTCGCAAGGGGTTTGCCCTTTGCGTGTACTTTTAATATTTCTTCGCGGCCCTTGACGTCCGGGAAATTGACTGTTATCTGGCGGTCAAAGCGGCCGGGGCGCAGAAGCGCCGGGTCGAGGATGTCGGGGCGGTTCGTGGCGGCGATGATTATTACGCCCTCGTTTATGGAGAAGCCGTCCATCTCGACCAGCAATTGGTTGAGCGTTTGTTCACGCTCGTCGTGACCGCCGCCGAGGCCCGCGCCCCTATGGCGTCCCACGGCGTCGATTTCGTCGATAAAGATGATGGCGGGGGTGCTCTTTTTCGCGGTATTGAACAGATCGCGCACGCGCGAAGCGCCGACGCCGACGAACATTTCGACGAAGTCGGAACCGGAAATAGAGAAGAACGGCGCGTCCGCTTCGCCCGCTACGGCCTTGGCGAGCAGCGTTTTACCCGTTCCGGGNNCGCGCGCCCATTTCCGTGAAGCGCTTCGGATCCTTTAGGAAATCGACAACTTCTTTTAGTTCTTCCTTTTCTTCGTCCGCTCCAGCGACGTTGGCGAACGTGACCTTATTCTTTTCGTCGATACTCGCCCTTGCGCGGCTCTTGCCAAAGGACATAACTTTGTTGCCGCTGCCTTGGGACTGCTGCATCATGAAATACCAGAATACAATAACTATGCCTATAAGGAAAATATAGGGCAGGAATTGAAGTATAATAGGCTCGCTGGGCGGCGGGACGGGAGCGAACGAGAAGCCGTAGTCCTTTGCCGTGACGAGCTCCGGGTCTTTGCCCGTCTTTTCGGACGCGATGGCGGCCATATCCCTCGTGAACGTCTGTTCGGAGGGTACGGTAACGCTGAAGTCGTAGCGGTTAGGCAGGTCTTCCTCGGTCTTCTCAGAGTCCTTGTAGACGCCTACGAGCTCGTTGAGGATAAGTTGTGCGGCGGCGATTTCTCCGCCCGACGCCTTTTCGAGAAATACGCCGTAGTCGAGCGTTTCGGCGTCGCTTTGAGAAAATGGCTGCCATTCAGTAGCCAGCAATATGATGGCCACCAATATAAGTATATATATCAGCGGCGTCCTTAGTAGCTTTTTCACAGTGCCTCCCCAGGTTAGCAAAATACCGTATTATCTTACCATAATTGCCGTTACGATAGCAAGCATGGCTTGTTTTCTTTTAAAATCGTCTTGATTGCGCCTTGATTATTTCATAATTGCGACATAGGGCAGTTGTCTGTATTCCCCGCCGCAATCGAGCCCGTAGCCGACGACAAAATGGTCTTCGATAGTGAAGCCGCAGTAGTCGGGATGGATATTCGCTTCGCGCCGCGAAGGCTTATCTAAAAGAGTACAGAAGCGGATCGACTTGGGCGCGCGCGCGGAAAGCAGCTCGCGCAGATGCGAGAGCGTATGCCCCGTGTCGATAATATCCTCTACGATTAGAATATCTTTATCTTCGATAGTTTCGTAAAGATCCATAGCGACACGAACGATGCCTGACGATACCCTTGCATTCTCGTAGCTTGAAAGCGCCATGAAGTCGAACCGCACGGGCATCGTCAAACGGCGCACTAAGTCGGCAAAGAATACGACGGAGCCCTTCAGAATGCATACGATGACGAGCGGCTTACCCTGATAGTCGTTATTTATTTCCTGTGCGAGCTCCGCTACGCGCGCGCGTATCTCCTCTTCGCCGATGAGAACGCTTGAAATATCTTCATGCAATGTCATTTAATGCGTCTCCTTATATGTTGTAGGGGCAAACCTTTGTGTTTGCCCTGTTTAGGGCAGAGACAAGCTCTGCCCCTACATTTAGCCTGATTGTCTATTCAGCGGCCACGCCCCATTCGGCGCAAATCCAACGCAGACGGCGTCCATCGGGGCCTCGGCGGCGCATACGCCCGGAATCCATAAAACCTCGTCCTCCACGGCGATAAGCGGCAGCGAATCCCTGTATACGCGCGGGATTTTACCGTCGACAAGAATATCCTGTACTTTTTTTCGCCCGCCCAGGCCCTTAGGGCGCATCCAGTCGCCGGGGCGGCGGGTACGCGCGCAAGCGCTATCGAGCTTTTCGCGGCTAAGCGGCGTACTAAACGGCGCGTCTTGGCCGCCAATCATAAACGTTCCAAGCGGCGTTTCCGTTTTAGCTTTTAACGGTAAGTAAAATATATACGATATCGCCTTTATAATCAAGAGTTCCCCATAGCCGAGCGCGGCTGTGAGCTTGTGCGGTAAGTCCATTTGCGCGCCCGCGCCTTTTTTTAGCAGCGATAAGACGCCGCTAACATGCGCGAGCTCAAAATCCTTGCGGCTGGACAGGACGCTTTCGACGCCCAGAAGCAAGACGCGGCTCGAAATCGCCTCGGGCAGCGTTGAAAGCGGCTCGCTTTTAAGCGCGACGCCGCCGGATATGGGGCGCGAAAGCTCGGCATAGGCACTTTTTGCCATTTCGTCAAGCGCGTCGTTATCGCGCCGGGCGTTCTCCATAAGCCGTAGGGCCGCTTCGTCGAAGGAAGGGTTATAGCGCCGGAGTATGGGCAATAACTCGTGCCGCACACGGTTGCGGACGATGTCCGTCTTCGTATTCGTTTCGTCTAAAACATATGCGATATGGTTGACGAAGCAATAGGCCTCGATATCCGCGCGGCTGATATCCAGCATCGGCCGGAAGAGCCCGCCCGAAAGTTCGCGCATCGCGCACAGCCCCGAAAGCGAACTTCCGCGCATTATATGCATCAATAGCGTTTCTACCTGGTCGCCTTGATGGTGCGCGAGCGCCACACAGCTAGCGCTAAGCGACTGTGCGCATTCGCGGAGAAAGGCGTAGCGCGCCTCCCGCGCCGCCGTTTCTAGCGAAAGCTTTTGTTCGCGCGCGTAGTAAGGCACGTCTCGCACGCCGACGACGCACTCAACGCCCATGCGTTTGCAGACATTCGATACGAAGCGCGCGTCGTCGGAGGCCGTCGCGCGTATTTTGTGGTTGAAATGCGCGGCTATAAGCCGAAAGCCGAACTCCTTTGATAGCGTGAAAAGTATATGTAGGAGCGCCATCGAATCCGGCCCGCCCGAAACTGCGGCGACGAGCGCGGCGTTTTCATTCGCCAGATCGTTGCGTATGAGCGCGGCGCGCACGGTATCCGTAATCTTCATGACCCGCAGGCGGCCCACTCGATATCCTCGGGATACGCGAACAGCTCGATAAAATCGCCTTTTTCGCGCCCCGGCTCGGAAAAGCCGAGCTTGCGCGGCCAGCTTTCGAGCTCCTTTGGAACGAGCAGCGTTATGCCGAAAGCGTTCGCCGCAGCCGCGCGCAGCAGCATCGCGCGCAGCAAAAGGTCGCCAAAGCCCTGTTTCCGCCTCTCTGGCTCTATGAACAGCGTTAGCCTCGCCTGATTATCGTTTAGCGCGATAAGCCCCGCGCCGAAAGTCCCCGATTCGTCGTACAGGAGCGCGGCCAAATCGCCAGGGCGCTGCTTAATTTCGCCGAGCAGCTTCGCTGCCTCCGCGCGCCTGTTTTCGGCTTCGACCCAATCGATGCGAAACATTTTTCCTCCAAATCTCACATTTATTCCATATCGTCGATTTTCTGGTGCGCGGCGCTAAGCTCCTCCAGCGTCAGCGAATAGCGCGAATAAGCCCAAAACGCCATCCCGAAGCCGAACAGGCAGCCCAGCGGCAAAAGCAGGCCCAGCCAGACTATCGTCACCGGCGACTGTACGGGCAGCGCCGAGTTGAAGCGAATGACGTCCAGCAATATGCCCAGCAGCAGCACGGAGATCGACTGGCTCAACTTATAACACAGCGTAAACGTACCGAAAAGCAAGCCCTCCATGCGGCGGCCCGATTTCGCGTATTGCAGGTCCGCGATATCGGATACCATTGAAGGCGGCAATGAGAGCATCCCGCCGACGCC